>SKLB01000110.1 GCA_007123465.1 Spirochaetales bacterium | reverse complement strand
ATCAGGTGAGTGCCATCGCTCTGGTCCGAGGTGAAGTCGATATCGCCGTTGTGAACGCGGGCGATCAACCGGGCAATGTAGGTTCCGAGCCCGTTGCCGTCGGGCTTGCCGAAGGTCGAGTAGCGCTCGAAGAACCTGTCGCGGATCTCGTGCGGAATCGGCGCCGGGTTATGAATGTCTACCACGTAGGGATCGCTGGTTGTGACACTGACGCGCACTTCGTCATCCGGCTGCGACGCTTCAATGGCGTTGCGGATCAGGTTGACCAGCATATCCTCGAGATAGATCTCCTCGCCGTACACGGTGAAGTGTGCGTTCCAGTCTATTGGCTCTCCGTCAGCCTCAAATACCAACTTGACACCGTACTTGCGCGCTATGCCGATTGTCTCGGCGCGGCAGTCACTCAACACATCGAACAGATTCAGCTGCTGCACCTCGAGTGTGTAACTGCCCTCCTCCATGCGCACGATATCCATTGAGCTGTTGATCATTGTATTGAGCTTCCTGCCCGATTCACGGATAAGCAGTGCCAGCTCTTTCTGGCTTTCACTCAGATCATCGCGCAGCAGCAGCTCGGTTGCGGTCAGGATTCCGTTCAGCGGATTACGCAGGTCGTGCTGAATAATGCGCTCCACCTCGCGCTTGACCTTCTCGATACGCTTGCGTTCCTCGATCTCGCTGTGCAAACGCGACACAGTCTCCTGCAGCTGTTCTTCGGCTCGTTTGCGGTCGGTGATATCGACAACAAAGGTGACCTTCTTCGGCTGCTCGTCCACATCGACTATGTAGGCAGCGTCAGCCAGAATATTGAGCAGCGACCCGTCCTTGCGCCGGACGGTCCATTCACCACGCAGTTCGCAGCGCCCGCCCATGAACTCCTCGTGCAGCTCGGTCAGTCTGTCACGATCACCCTCGGGAACCACCATGGTGAAGTGCTTGCCCAGCAGTTCGGCGGCCTCGTACTGGTAGAGGCGGCAGTAGGGAGGATTGACGTATTCATAGCTTCCACTCTGGTTGGTAATACAGATTCCCACCGGAGTGGTTTCGATGATCTCGCGCAGCCGTTTCTCGCTGCGCTGCAGGGTTTCACTCCATGACTGTTGAATCTGCTGGCGCTGCCGGTACAGCGTGTTGATGATCCGCACAATCTCCCGCTCTTCGGAATCCGAATACTGTTCCGGCGCCAACTCCTGGTAACTGCCGGTGACCAGGGAGTTGAGCAGTTTCATGATCTCCTGCCTGTCGTAAACCGCCTTCGCCATAACCCCTCTTATGGTCTATTATAGAGCGATATGAATCAAGATCAAGTCAAAGCAGAGCTGCTACGGCTCGATCCGGATGTCGAGGACTTCAGTGTCATTCTCTCGGGCAAGGCCAGCCGCAAGGTCAATGGCCTCTACTATCCGGACAAGCGCGAGATCATCCTGCACAATAGAAACTTTGACAGCGACAACGCAATGATGTATACCGCGGTGCACGAGTTTGCGCACCACCTGCACTACACGCGATCGGCGGTACCGGTAGGCCCACGACCGCACACAATAGAGTTCCGCCGCATTCTGCACCAGCTGCTGGAGCGAGCCGAGCAAATCGGTGTCTACCGCAACATCTTTGACAGCGATCCCGACTTCCTGGCGCTGACCGAGCGTATCCGCAGCCGCTATCTGGCCGGCGGCGGCCGCATTATGAAGGAGTTTGGCGAGGCACTGCTCGAGGCGCAGCAACTGTGCGAACAGCACCACATGCGCTTTGACGACTACGTCGAGCGCGTACTGCGACTCGAATCCCGCACCGCAGGCAGTCTGATTCGCATGCACTCCTACGACGTATCACCCGAGGCAGGCTACGAGAACATGAAAGTGCTGGCGGGCATCGCTGATCCGGCCAGGCGCGAGCAGGCTACCGAGGCGTTTGCCGCCGGTAAAAGCCGTGACTCGATCAGAGCGCTGGTCAACGGATCGGCCGAGCAGCAGCAGGACCCGCTGCGGCAACTGCAGCGCGAGAAGCGGCGCATCGAGAGCACCATCAGAAGCTTGCAGCTCAAACTCGAAGACTTAGAACGGCGTCTTGAACGGTTCGAACCCGAACCCGATGTCAGCTCCGGGCAGGCGTAAGCGTGCGCTGCCGCCGACACCGGAATACCGAAGCCGGTGGGGGCTTGAACAAGCTCTTGCCGGCCGATATCCTTAGCACACCATGGCAAGCGCAATAGACACACTCGATTTCACCGTTGAAGAGCTCAGCAGTAGCGACCATACGCTTACAATCTACGCACTGTCCACCTGCGCCTTCTGCAAGCGCGCTATCGAGTTTCTCAAAGATCAGGATGTCTCGTTTCGCTACATCTACCTGGACAAGATCGATCCACAGCTGAAAGTCCGGGTTAAGTCCGAGCTCAAGCAGAAGTATGACAATATCCCGGTCTTTCCGGTGCTGGTTATCGACGATCAGCGCGCGCTCTCCGGATTCAACGAGAACCGCTGGCGCAGCGAAATCGGTATCGCGTAGGAGAGCCGGCGTGTCCAAGCGGTCCAAAGAGAAATCGCAACAGGATGTCTATGAGTTTGTGCGTCGGGTTGCTGCACACCAGGGATGGGAGCTGAATCAGGATCCGCAGTTCCTGGACGACCTGGTCTCTGGCCTACGGCAGAACTACGCGCGCTACGGCTACTTCCTGTGCCCCTGCCGCGATGGCAGCGGAGACCGACAGAAAGACCGGGACATTATCTGTCCGTGCGATTACAACGTCCCGGATCAACAGCAGTACGGTCACTGTTTCTGCGCGCTCTTCCTCAGCCGCGAGTTTGCCGCGAGCGGTCAAGAACCGCAACCGATTCCGGAACGCCGTCCCGAGTCACTGTTCGACTAGCCGGCTCAATCAACCGCCCCGCTGCGGTACGCTTCAATTGCGGCAACCACCTCTCCGACAGCCTGTACGAGTTCGCCAAGGGCTTGCTCTAACCCCGCCCCGTCGGCTGAACGCGCAGCGATCTCGGCCGACCTGGCAGCTTTCAGCGCTTCGTCGGCGCGCAGTGTTCCGGTGGTGTTGGCCAGCGAATGTGCGGCGCGCCGCGCCGAGTCGAAGTCACGCTGCGCGGCCGCCTGCTGCAGCGCTTGCAGGCGCTGGGGCGCTTCATCGAGAAAGATAGCAAAGATCTCGCTCAACAGCTCCGGCGAGTCACGGTAGGTTGCAATCACCTGATCGATTTCGCTATTGGAACTGCGTTGATCACTCACTTCACTCCCTCCGTACTAGCGCAGCGCGGCATCGGCGCGCCGTTGCAGATCGAGAACCTCGGCTGAATCGGGAAACACGTTGAGAGCGGTGCCGCAGTCTTCGAGGGTGCGCTCAAACTGCCCGCGTTCAAAGTAGAGCTGCGCGCGCGCAAACAGCGTGTCAAACTGAAACCCGTCCACAGATAGCCCTGCATTGAAGTCACCAAGCGCTTCGTCGTCCCGGCCGAGCAGCCGCTTGACCACACCCCGATAGTAGTACGCCTTCCAGTTGTCGTCATCGAGTTCCAGCGTACGGCTGAAATCGGCTACTGCGTTCTCGTAATCCGACTCGGCAAAGTATGCCATCCCGCGATGAATATGAACGATAGCCTGGATATGCGCTTTGGGGTCCTGCTGCAGGATCCTGGAGTATATCGAGATCGCTTTCTTGAACTGCTGCTGATTGTGCGCATAGAGCGCCTTGAGAAGCATGTTATCCACCGAATCGTTTACCGCGGCTACCAGCGCCGGGTCGATGACATCGGGTATACCCAATTCATCGTCCACTGCAGCTTCCTTCTGTGCCTCGGCCGAGGCCGGTGTCTGCGGATCACGCCCGGCATCCTGAATCCGTTGCCAGAACTCCCGCCGACGCTTGGACAATTCGGCGTGAAGCTGTCGCTGGTAGTCACGAATTTCCTGAAAAACGATGTCAGCCAGAGTGAGATTCGCGTTCAGCGCGGCCAGCT
>SKLB01000257.1 GCA_007123465.1 Spirochaetales bacterium | reverse complement strand
TCGATGGTATGGTATAGGTTACCAATACACGCCGCAGTTCGACCTGGTTGAGTACCTGGGAGACGAGAAGTCCTTCTTCGCTGAGTGGTTCTCCGGCTTGGACGCCGCGCCCGCCGCGCGGGAATTGACGGGTTGCGATCTATGGGAATTGCGTGTCCGAGATTGAGAAGGCGGCACACCTTCGCAAGCAGTTCACCTCACAGGAGGAACAGATGAAAGCACGATCCCTCGAAGCATTCCGCGATGAGCAACTGCGCGACGAAGAGCTTCGCCGCTTGGCAGACGCGCTCGATGCGATCCTGGAGATTTATCTCAAGAAAGAAAGTGCCTGAAGATCGCCGGACACACGATCGGCGCTTTGAGCAGATTCCCCATGTTCCCCCGAGCCGTCTGCTCGATCAGAAATATGCGGGCAGGAGGCATTCAGGGGAACAACAGTGATCTTTACGGTTCAACTCGACCGGGTGCATCCATATGTTGTATCATCACCGGTGAATGATGACCGTCACTGGTACGGTGTCGCTACGCTGGATACTGGAGCTGCTCCATGGAGTTGTCGGGCCGCTGGGTGTTCTCGGGTCGGCCGATTGTTGTAACTGTCGAAAACGGCGTCGTGGCTGCGGTGCAGCACGAACCGCGGCAGCCCGATGATCGCTGGCTTGCGCCCGGGTTCTGGGATCTACAGGTAAACGGTTACCACGGTTACGACTACAGCGGGCCGGATTTGAGCGGACCGCATATCAGCGCCATTACCGATCTGCTGGCCGACGCCGGCACAACCCATCACGTTGCTACGATAATCACAAACAGCGCCGAGCGAATCGCTGCAAATCTGCGTGTGATCCACAACGCGCGCCAGCAGAGCGCCCGGCTCGCGTCGGCTATAGCGGGCATTCACCTCGAGGGGCCCTACATTTCAGCCGAGGATGGGCCGCGCGGCGCACACGACAGGCGCTATGTACGCGACCCTGACTACGGCGAGTTCTGCGCCTGGCAGGAGGCCTGCGGCGGCCTGGTCAGGATGCTCACCCGGGCTCCTGAGCGCAAAGGCGCCATAGAATTCATAGAACGCCTGACCGCTGACGGGGTCATCGTAGCCCTCGGACATACCGGCGCTGAACCCGAGCGTATCAGAGACGCCATTGCCGCCGGTGCTCGCCTGTCTACCCATCTCGGCAACGGGTCGCACGCCACGTTGCCGCGGCTCTCCAACTACCTCTGGGAACAGCTCGCAGCTGATGAATTGTGGGCGGGTGTTATCGCCGACGGGTTCCATCTTCCCCCGGCGGCAGCGCGGGTTTTCAGCCGGGCCAAGGAGCTCTCGCGGCTGATCCTGGTCAGCGACGTTGCTCCGTGTGGCGGGTATCCGTCCGGGCGCTATCGCTGGGGAGACATCGAGGTCGAGGTCTATCCGGATGGACACCTCGGTCTCGCCGGTTCCGAGTTCCTGGCCGGCGCCGGACACCTGCTGGATCGCTGTGTCGCCTGGTACGTGCAGCACACCGATGCCGACCTGGCGCAGGCCGTTCAACTGGTGACCGTCAATCCGGCCCGTCTGCTGGGAATCGAGGGGCGGGATACGCATGAACCGCGCACAGGGACGCCGGCCGATCTGGTACGCTTTGGCTGGCAGCCGGGGGCGGAATCGCTCAGCATCGAAGCTACCGTACACGGTCGCGCAGCGCGGAACTGATGTCGGATTACCCGGCCCGCTATCAGCGGCAGCACCCCCTACGGAAAAAGAGCTTGACGCCCGGCAGTGACGTGTTACAATTCTTGCTAAAGATATAACCGTTATAACAGTTATATCTTTAGACGACGCGACATAAACGTAACAACGTCATAGGACAGCCGACGCATGAACGTTATGACCAGCGGGGAAAAAGCGTACCATCGGATTCAGAAGGCAATTCTCGAAGGCGAACTGCCGCGCGGCGATTTCCTGTCGCAGCGCATGCTGGCAGAACTCGCGGGGACCTCGATCATCTCGGTCCGTGAGGCGCTCAAACGGCTCGAGCACGAGCACTTTCTTGAGTCTGTTCCCCGCTGGGGCGTTCGAATCCCGCGCGAAACGCGCGAATCAATCACCGACCGCTACGCGCTTCGCGAAGCTATTGAAGTGATGGTTGCGTACCTCCTTTCGCGTAATATCGATTCCCGCAATGCCGACGAGCTTCGTCTGCGTGCAGATGAGTGTGACGCAATCGCGGTTGACGACGCGGATGCAGTCTCCCGCTTTGCAGACCGGCATAGAGAGCTGCATCTATTCATGGCTGAGTGCACCGGCAAACAGCTTCTGAAGAGTGAGCTGGAGCGTCTCGGTCTGCGCAGCCTGTTGTATCAGAGTGCTCGGACAACCTGGGCTCAACGCGTGGACAACTGGCAACGATGGCACCGCTCGCTTGTTGATGAAATTCTCTCCGGGGACAGCGTGCGCGCCCAGCAGGCCATGCACCACCATGTTCAGCACGGTCTGCATCATGATCTGCAGATGTTCGAAGAGGGGCTGTTCGATGCGTGACTTCGGACGGACTGGAGGAGGGCAGCAGAAATCCATGACTGGTAGAGAACGCGTCGCCGCGGCACTGGCGTTCCGCGAGCCCGACCGCGTGCCGCTGGATATCGGCGGGACTTCCGTTACCGGGATCGCGCTGCAAGCGCTGCTCCGCCTGCTGGAGCAGCGCGGATTAGATAGTACTATCAGCATTCCTGATCACATTCAGCAGATCGGTCTCCCGTCTGGGGCTGTGCTTCGCGCTCTGGGAGTCGACACGATCCGCATCGGTCCACCGCGACTGCGCGATGTTGACGCGCCGGGCCGCGCATCTGGTGACCTGCATCAGCTGACCGATCCGTGGAGCGTGAACTGGCAACGCAAGCACGGAGAGCACTATTACAGTCAAGTCTCGGCCCCCTTGCAGGCCCACGATGAACTGGCTACTTCGCTGCACGGCTACCGGCCGCCTGCGCCACCGGATCGCGCGGTGGTCGAATCGGTGGTTGGTGCGGCGCCGGCTGAGGCATCGCTCTTCCCGCTGCTCGACCGCGACACAGCCGGTATTTTTGAGATGTCGTGTCGTCTTCGCGGTCTGGAAACGTTCTGCACCGACCTGTTGCTGGATCCTGCCGCAAGTGAACGTCTGGCGGACATCATCCTCGAGTACAAACGGGCGTACTGGGATCAGCTGCTGGACGTCTTCGGCCAGGAGCAGGTGGTGGTGGCGGAGGCCGATGACTTCGGCAGCGACAGCTCATTGCTGATCTCTCCCGAGCTCATTCGCACCATCTACCTGCCGCGTTGGCGCGAGCTGTTTGACTTCATAAAGCAGAAGAATCGCGCCGCAAAGATCTTCTTCCACTCCTGCGGGGCTGTACGGCCAATCATCGCTGATTTGATCGCCTGCGGCGTGGACATCCTTAATCCGGTTCAGTATACGGCCAACGGAATGCAGCTGGATCGCCTGAAGCGCGATTTCGGCAGCGATCTGGTGTTCTGGGGCGGCGGAATCGATACCAAACAGATCCTGCCCTTCGGCACACCGGGCGAGGTTCGCGACGAGGTCAGGCGGGTGATTGACATCATGGCACCCGGCGGCGGATTTGTGTTTGCAACGGTTCACAACATTCAGGCCGACGTACCGGTAGCTAACCTTGAGGCACTGCTGCAGGCGCTGGAGGACTTCGGTGGCTATTGAAAGCGGCGTCGGCTGGAAGCGCGCGATCTGTAACGAACTCTTCGGCGCAATGGGGTTTGAACAGAGCTGCGACCTGCTTGCCGCCCACGGTTTTCACGGCGTGGAGATCGCCCCGTTTACGCTGGCCGACCAGGACGGCAGGCTGGCGCCGCAGACGATAGCGCGGGTTCGCCGCGCGCTGGCCGGCAGCGGTATCAGCTTTGCGGGCTTCCACTGGCTGCTGGCCCATCCGGCCGGGCTGCACGCCACGTGTGCTGATGCCGCCGTTCGCAGTGCAAC
>SKLB01000252.1 GCA_007123465.1 Spirochaetales bacterium | reverse complement strand
GGCGCCTGTCCCAGATTCTGATGACAACGTAGGTCAGCGTTATCTCTTCGATACGCCCCCATTCTCCTTCAACAATTACCACGTCGTCGATCCGGATCGGCTGCGCCAGCGCAACCTGGAGTCCGGCTACAATCAGCCCGAGCGTTTTCTGGGCTGCAAACCCTACAACCAGTCCCAGCAGACCGGCGGATGCCAGCAGGGTTGTGCCGATCTGGCGCACCGGCTCAAACGTCAAGAGCAGCGCGGAGAGTCCGAATACCAGCAGGAAGGCAACGAGGATGCGCCGAATGACGCGAATCTGCGTGTGCACCTTGCGCGCCTTGAGATTATCCGCGACCTCGACGTTAAACCTGTCCAACAGCGAGCTCTCGATAACCGCCAGCGTACGAAGGGCGGCCCACAGTGTTGCGCTGATCAGCGCCACGCGCAGGATATCCTGATAGGCGTGCGCCAGCGGCGCAGGCATCGCCACAAACGGCGCCACCGCCGCCAGGAAGAGGACCGGGAAGATGACCCGTAACGGGCCGCGGCTCTTGCGGAACAGCGCGAGCAGCATCTCGGCCTGGTTCCGCCGCGCGATTGAGCTGCCGATTAAGCGGAACACGCCCGCGCTTATCAAGCCCAGCAGCAGCGCTGAACCTGCAACCGCCAGCGAGACGAGCCACTGCGGCAGCTCGGCGAGCCAATCGATCATAGAACGCTCTCCGGCGCAGCAGTGCCGATAAAATCCAGGATTGCAGCAGCGGTTTCGTCTGCAATAGCGTCCGAGGCGGCGAAGTCATTATGACCCACACCGCGCAGGGCATCGAAAACGTATTCGCGCGCATTGAGTTTGCGCCCGAACTGCCGCACAGCTTCGGCATCGACGATGCGGTCCGCCTCGCTGTAGATCACCAGGCAGCGTTGCTGCGGCGGTCTGGAGAAAGATTCAGCGGGAAACCAGTCACTGCCAAAGAGCACTTCCTGCAACGCTTCGGACTCGGGTACCGCGCGTTTGAACCAGAGCTTCTGGTCTGCTTTGCGGGTAGCTGAGGAGAAAAACCGCGGACGTACCAGAAACGGTGGCAGCAGCCGATGGCGGATGAGAAACCTGAGCAGCGGGTGCATACTGCGGGCTCTGGCGCCGTACGGCGCGGCAATCACAACCAGGTGCGAGACAACCACCGGCTCTACGCGCGAAGCCGCCAGTGCACAAAGAATCCCCCCCAGGCTGTGGCCCACCAGCGCCACCGGGCCGGCAACCGAGTGCTGCTGCGCCAGCTCCTCTATCTGCGAGGCCAGCTGCTGCGGCGAGTCTCCCTCAAAATCCGGTGCGAGCACCGTCACGCCGTTGTGTTGCAGTCGCGGCTGCAGCTTGTCCCAGAAAGAGCCGCGTACCCCGTAGCCGTGTACCAGCATGATGCTACGCACCATCGGGCACTCCCCCGCGGCTGACCGGGTTCTGTGTGCGTACGTGCCAGTTCTTATCGCGGGCGTAGCGCTCGATCTGCGCGGTGACAGAGCCAACCGCTTGCGGATCGGTAGCGCTTATCGTAATCCTGGTTCTGAAATCCGGGTGATGGACCACCGGGTAGGAGCCGATCGTGACTTCAGAGTGAGATCGCTGCAGCTCGTCGAGCCAGTCGGCAAACAGGACTTCATCAGCGTTCAAATACACCGCAGCGTCCCACGCCGGGCTGAGTCTGGGAAGCAGCGCTACAAGCCGTGGAATCTTGTCGCGCAAAGCGTGGGGCAGGCCGGGCAGCATGAAGCAGTTCTGCTTGCGGATAATCGGCCAGTGCCCATCGTCGCCACCTATTATCTCGGAGCCATGCGGCAGCATTGCCATGCGCTTGACGTTGGGCGGCAGGTCCGCTCCCGCCGTTGCTCCCAGAAACCTCATCATGTACGGATGTGCTTCCAGACCAACCCCAAAGGCCGCGGCCACCCCGGCGTGCGTCAGATCGTCGTGCGTTGGGCCGACTCCTCCGGCCGTTACTACGTAGGTATAGCTGCGCAGCAGTTCTTGCACCGTCCGCGATATCAGCGCAACGTTGTCGCCGATGATGCGTACTTCGCGCGGCGCGTAGCCCGCGCGTGAGAAACGCTCGATCATGAAGGGAAGGTTCTCATCGGATACCTGTCCGCTGAGTATTTCATCGCCAATGATAATAATCGCTAACACGGTTGCTTTCGTTATACTGAACCCGCTCGGCAAGCGTCAAGGCACCGGCCGAGGAGACTGGCAGAATGGCGCTGAACGTCTTATGATATAGGTAATGAGTGAACCGCGAGTTGTCTTTGTAGACAGTGACAACTACACTCTGAGCACGGTCTCCGGCATGCTCCAGGAGCAACCCTGGGGGTGTGCACTGTTTGACAACGCGGCTGAGGCGTTGGAGTATCTGCAGCACAATGCGGTGGAGCTGATCGCCAGTGGATTCAGTCTGCCGCAGGACGGCGGACTGGAGCTGTTGCGTCAGAGCGAGGCGTGTAGTCCCGACACCATTCGCGTAGCCCTTGCGGCGGACAGCGACCGCGATCAGCTGCTTGAAGCTATCGGCAGTGGAGTGGTGCAGCGCTACATCACCAAACCGTGCAGCGAGATCGAGTTGATTTCGGTGGTCAGGCAGTCGGTTGAGCTTTACCTTTTGCGCTGTCGCTACGCCGAGCTTGCACAGTCTCTCGCTCACGACCTGCGCTTGCCGCTGCAATCCATCGGTGCCGCGGTACTACTGGCAAACGTTCAGCTGCGCGATGACGATCCGCGCTACGGCGAGCTCAAACGCTATCTCGAGACCATTCTTGCCAGCGCCAGCGACGTACAGAAGATCATAGGCGCTGTGGAGTCGTGGGTTATTTCAGCGGGAGAAGCGTATTCAGCTGCTGGACCTGGTGCCGCTCGTGCAGATTGATGCGCTCGATATTGTTCTCCATCACGGCGCGCAGCCGCGAATCGTAATAGTAGTGCAGACTGCGGTTGATCACCGCGTGAAAGCCGCGCCGCACCTTGTGCGGTGAGCCGGCCCCGGGGTCAAAGGTCGAGACACCGTTGTGGATTGCCCATTCTATCGGGCGGTAGTAACAGGCGTTGAAGTGCAGGTTGTCGATGTAGCGATCTGCACCCCAGTAGCGGCCAACCAGATGTTCGCCCTTGTGTACCAGGAACGAGAGGGCTATCGGTTCGGTGTGCGCGGGCAGGAAGCCGGCTACAAACAGCAGCCGCTCGCGGTAACGCTCTGCAAGACCCTCAAAGAAGGGTCGCTCGAGGAATTTGGCGGCCCACGGGCCGAACTGCTCGTTGGTATTCTCGTAGTAGTCGTACATCAATGAGAACCACGAATCAGGAGTCTGCTCCCCACGCACTGCTTCCACGGTGACGCCGGCCTCACTCATGGAAGCGCGTTCACGACGGATATTGCGGCGCTGGTTCTTGGTGAAACCTGCAAGGTAGTCGTCAAAACTGCAGAAGCCGCGGTTCTGCCACAGATAGCTCTGGTGTTCCCAGCTGCTGTAACCGGCCTCCGCCGGCCATTCCGCCCACTGCGGTTCGGCAAACAGAAAGCTGCTGCCGTGCAGCTTGTTATCGCGGCAGAACTGATGAATCACCTCCAGCATGATGGTGGTCATCTCGCGCTGATCGAACCTGTCGGCAATCAGAAAGCGGTAGCCGACCGATGGCGTGGCCGGGCTCATTCCAACCAGTTTGGGGTAGTACGCTACACCGAGCTGCTCGGCGACGTCGGCCCACGCAAAGTCAAACACAAACTCACCCATACTGTGTGTCTTCACGTAGAGGGGCGCCGCCGCTACCAACTCCTGCTGCTGCGTGATAGTCAGGTGAACCGGAATCCAGCCGTTGTGCGGCTGGATGCTGCCCGAAGCCTCCAGCTGGTAGAGCCATTCCCACTCCAGGAAGGGGGTCTGCAGCGGCAGCGCCAGCGCGTCCCACGCATCACGGTCGATATCGGCTATGGCTCGGTGCCACTGCACGCTGAGCGGTACCTGTGCGGCTTGCGGTTCGGGATTGCTCACGCTTGTAATGTACTCAGTATCGAGTGCAAGTTAAACAGAAGAAGCAGGGCAGACAGGCAGTCGCGGCAGCTGAGCGATTGCTTCGCGCGGTGGCTGTCGGTATATTGACAGTGACGGTCGCTTTTCAACTCGCCGGCCACGGAGGCACCATGTACCGTAGCGATATTCCTTCGTATGCAGAACTGATTGTGAAGTCGCTCAATCTCGATCCCGGGCAGAGCCTGCTCATCAAGAGCGAGCCGGTGCACTGGCCGTTGATCAATCAGGTTGCGCGCGAGGCTTACCGGCGCGGCGCGCGTTTTGTGCAGGTGGATAGCGAACACGGCGAGCTCTACAAAGCTCGCATCGAGTGCTCACGCGCTGCGTTCCTGTCATACCAGCCGCGCTTTGAGACTACGCGCTACAGCGAAATGATCGAGGACGGCTGGGCTCTGGTGTCGATCAAGAACCCTGACGATCCGGATCTGCTTGCCGGAATGGATGCCGCGCGGAATCTGACAGCGCGCAAGACGCTGCTTGAGATCCAGCATCCGTGGCGTAAACAGATGCAATCCGACCGTTTCCCGTGGGTGGTAGTTGCTGCACCAACCCCCAGGTGGGCGGCCAAGATTCTTGGAAGTGCGGCCGATGAAGGATCGGTTGACGATCTGTGGCGGATTATGAAGCCGATACTGCGCCTGGATCAGGCCGATCCGTACCAGGCGTGGGTGTCCAACAGCAACCGGTTGGCAGAGCGGGCGCAGAAGCTCGATTTGCTCAAGGTCAGCCAGCTGATATTTGAAGGCCCTGGCACCGATCTGACGCTGGACCTGTGCCCGCAGGCGCACTGGATCGGTGGCTCGGCAGAGACGCCGGACGGGCGGCGCTTCTTCCCGAACATCCCTACCGAGGAAGTATTCACCGCACCGGATGCCGGCAGCACGCGCGGTACGGTGCGCGTTACCAGGCCGGTGATGGTAATGGGAGAGTTGGTAGACAATGCGAGGTTCCGCTTTGAACAGGGGCGGGTGGTTGAGTTTGAGGCTGACCGCGGGCGCGATGCTCTGGCGGCGTTTCTGGACGCCGACGACGGCTCGCGCTCGGTGGGTGAGATCGCGCTGGTTGACGTCGAGTCGCCGATTTTTCAAAGCCGTACCGTGTTCTACAACATCCTGTACGACGAGAACGCTGCGTGCCATTTTGCGCTGGGGTCGGCCTATCCGGGGTGCATCGACGGCTACCAGCAGCTGTCCGAGTCTCGGCGCCGCGAGCTGGGTATCAACGAGAGCACTCAGCACACCGATTTCATGTTTGGCAGCGAGGAGCTCACCGTTCGGGCCCGCGGTTACAACGGAGAGCACTTCGAGGTAATGCGCCAGGGGAGCTTTGCACTATAGCGGTGATCCGGATCTACTGAGGAGAAGTCTATGCTACAGAACGTACTGCCCGATGAAATCCGCGAACTTATCGAACACCACAACTGGCAGCAGTTGGCGCGCGTCCGCGTAGACTGGCCTGACTATGATATCGTTGCCCCGGAAGTAGCAGACTTCATGCGCGAGTTGGACAAGCGCGACCGGGTACTGTTCTTCCGCGCGCTGCCGCGCGATCTGGCCGTAGAGGTATTTGCGTATCTCGATTCCGACATGACCGATACCCTGCTGTACGAGCTGACCGATGCCGAGACGCGCCACCTGCTGGCCGAGCTCGACCCGGATGACCGGACCGCTCTGCTGGAGGAGTTGCCGGGGCAGGTTACGCAGCGGCTGCTCAATATGCTTTCGCCCGAGGATCTCAAAGAGGCGCGTAAGCTGCTGGGTTACCCCGACGAGAGCGTCGGGCGTATCATGACGCCCAACTACGTGGCGCTGCGTCCCGATTGGACTATCGCCCGCGCTATAGAGCATATCCGCTACTACGGGCACGAGAGCGAGACGCTCATGATTGTCTACGTCACCGAGCATTCCGGCAAACTGATCGATGCACTGTCGCTGCAGCGCGTGGTACTGGCTGACCCCGACAGCCTGGTACAGGATATCATGGACTTCTCGTTTGTCAGCGTGTCGGCCTACGAGGACCAGGAAGAAGCGGTGCGCATCATGCGCAAGTACGACCGCATTGTACTGCCGGTTGTAGATTCGGTTGGTGTACTGTTGGGAATTATCACCAGCGATGACGTGCTCGACGTTGCCGAGGAAGAAGCAACCGAAGACTTTCAGCTGCAGGCGGCGGTAGCGCCGTTGAAACGGAGCTACTGGGAAGCTACCGTCTGGACGCTGTTTCGCAGCCGCATCGGCTGGTTGGCGGGCCTGATTCTTGTCAACCTGCTGTCTTCGGGCGTAATTGCCGCATACGAGGAGGTACTCGCGGCCTACGTGGCGCTGGCGTTCTTTATTCCGTTGATCATCGATACCGGCGGCAACGCCGGTTCCCAGTCGGCAATGCTGATGATCCGTTCTCTCAGTACCGGCGATATCCGGCTGGGCCAGTGGTTCCGCGTACTGGGCAAGGAACTCCTGGTAGGGCTGTTCATCGGGGTTGTGCTTGGCGCTATGGGTATGGCGCTGGGTTCGCTGCGCGGCGGGCTTCAGGTCGGTATTGTTGTGCTGTTGACACTGACAAGCATCATTCTGGTGACCAACTTCATCGGTATGATTTTGCCGTTCATTCTCACCAAGATCAAGATGGACCCGGCAATCGCCAGCGGTCCGCTGATAACGTCGGTTGCCGATGCCGTGGGTCTGCTCATCTATTTCGGTTACGCCGGGATGATCCTGAGTATGGCGCTGTAAGGGGATGTCATGAAGACAGTAGTCTGCTACGGAGATTCAAACACCTGGGGCTACCGCCCGGACAGCGGCCGGCGCTACGACCACAGCCGGCGCTGGACGCGGCGGCTGCAGGCGCTATTGGGTGATGGCTTCTGGGTGGTGGAAGAGGGCCAGAACGGACGCACCACGGTACACGATGACCCGGTGGAGGGCCAGAAGAATGGACTGGCCTATCTTGTCCCGTGCCTGGAAAGCCACAAGCCGGTTGACCTGGTGCTGCTGATGCTGGGCACCAACGATCTCAAACAGCGTTTTGCAATGAGCGCCGATGATATCGCCGGGTGCGTGAAGCGGCTGGTACGCGTGATACAGAGCTGCGAGTTCGGTCCGGCTGACGCTGCGCCCGCGGTGCTGCTGCTGGCGCCGCCGCCGCTGGCCAGCCTCAGCGGTTTTGCCGATATGTTTGCCGGCGGCTACGAGAAATCGCTGCGGCTGGGCGGAGCCTACCGTCAGGTTGCCGCCGAGCGCGGGTGCCACTTTATGGATACTGCGGAAGTGGTGAGCCTGAGCGAATTGGATGGAGTGCATCTCGATCCGGATCAGCTGCCGCTGCTTGCAGAGGCGCTTGCCGGCGCGGTTCGTACGATACTGTAATCCGCTCAGGAGAAAATCACTCGAAAAGACGCCTGAGGTGGCTGTTGAGGAATCTACCGTCGGGGTCCGCCGCGCGTCGCAGATTGATAAAACTCTGCCAGTGGGGCCAGTGCGGTTCGAGTTCTGCAGCGCCGGCCTGAAAGCGTTTGGCCCAGTGGGGGCGTCCCGCGTAGCGCAGAAAAACCGATTCCACCAGGTCGAATGCGCGGTAGCGGTCCGCGAACTTCGGGTTACGCGTGACACAGCCTACCGTTACGCTGTCCTCGCCGTAGGCCTGACTCAGCCAGGTCTGGTCGGCCTTGAGGAAGCGTATATCCATCGGGATGTGGGCAAAGGCGTCGTTGTCGTTGCGCTCGAGGTGCTGGCGCAGTTCCTCAAACAAAGCCTCAAAGCGCTGTTGGGCAACCGCCCATTCCGCAAGTTCCAGGGTGGAGGCGCGCGACTTGGTCACCGTGGCACCGTACAGCGTACCGCGGGACTGCGTCCTGTGCGAGAAGAACAGTCGTCGCAGCAAGCGATTTGCACTTCGCGTGAAGCGCGGTGAATGAGCGGTCCGGCGGTACAGCAGCTTCGATACATCGCGCCGGTATTTTACGTACCAGGGCGGCGTTTGCTCGGTCACAACGCTATCCGCGGAAATCTTCTCCCCGAGTACTACCCAGCCGTAGCCTGTGTGCGGCAGCCAGATGATCCGTACAAAATCAAACTCATCCAGCCAGCGGCGATACTGATTCAGCCATTGATCATCAAGTATTGGCTGTTCCTCGACCCGCAGCTGGTAGAGCGGGCGGCACTGCAGGGTAATAGTGGAGAACAGTCCCAGCAGGCCGAGCGAGCAGCGCAGCGCCGGGAAGCGGCGGTCGGCTTGATCTACAGATTCAATTGAGCCGTCGGCGTTCACGATGCGGCAGCTCACCATGTACTCGGAAAGAGGGTGGCCGTCACCGGCGGTGCCGTGAGTGCCGGTGGCAATGGCCCCGCCGAGAGTCACCGTGTCGATGTCCGGCAGGCACGGAATGCACCACCCGAGGGCCTCGATGCGCTGCAGCAGGGACGCAAGCGTGATTCCGCTCTGCACCGTGATCTGCATATCGGCCTGATTGACATTTACCACCGCGTTGTAATCCTGGATTGATATCAGCCGCTCTGTTCCCGCCGCAATATCGGCAGATGATTGGCGGTTGCCGAAGGCACGCACACTGCGCGCATCGGCAACCGATGTCTGGAGCTCTTCCTCGGTAGTCGGGCGTACGAGCTCGGCGTACGGATGCGAGATGTTTCCGTTCCAGCTGGTCCAGGTTTTCAAGGCAGTGCCTCTGCGTACGCGCGGGTGACCGGCGTGGCAACGCAGAGGCGTTCGCCGAGCCGCAGAATGGTGCCGGCAAAGATATCGCGCTCGTCACGCGGGTTGCGGGCGGCAATATCGCGTTGAAACGAGGTCTGCGTATCCGGCGCAAAGCCGGCGGCTTTCTTTAGCGTGGCATCCACCGCATCCTCGGCAAGCGCTACGCCTTTGAGGCGGGCGATCTCGGCGGTCTCGGACATGATCCGGCGTGCATCCTCGCGCAGCTTTGCATCGGCCAGAACAGCTCCCAGGGTCTGACCGCTGACCGCGGTAACCAGAGACAGTGGCGCGATGAACAGATACTTGCTCCAGATTGCCGGCGCCGGGTCTTTCTGCCACTCCAGCGGGATGCCGGCCAGACGGCAGGTACTGAGAAACTGCTCAGGATAGTATTCCGGGTTATCCGGGCTGGTTCCCAGCACTATCGATCCCGGCCCTCCAGCGTGGCGCACACGGCCGGGCTCTTCTATAAACGCGCTGATGTAGATGCAACCCGGCAATACGATCCGGCCCGGCAGGCGGGCACGGATGCGCTCGTCTATGTCGGCCCCGTTCAACAGAGGAAGTACGGCGCTGCCGGGCTTCAGCTGCGGCGCAACAGCGTCACAAGCGCTCTCCAGATCGTAGCCCTTGACACACATCAGCAACATATCCGCTGGCGCCACTTCTGCCGGGTTGTCCGAAACGGCGCTGGGCTGCATAACTGTCTCGGAACCATCAGGAGCAACGTAACAGAGTCCTTTGCGCCGGATGGCTTCCAGGTGGCGTCCACGCGCTATCAGCGAGATTGAGTTCAGCGGAGCCGACTGTCCTGCCGGCGGGCTGCCCAATTTTGCTGCCATGTATCCACCAACACCGCCGGCGCCAAACACTGTGATCTGCATGGTTCTGTTTGCTCCTCTAAGTATGCGCTATTGAGCTATTCTACGTGACGCCGAGGGCGTGCGTAAAGGGCTCGAATTACCCCGAGGCTCGTGTTACAATGCGCGCACACACGGGAGAGCTCACATGCTGATAGACGGAACTCATTACCGCTCGATCTGGCTTGCAGAGGATGCGCGCTCGGTACTGATTATCGATCAGCGCCGGCTGCCGTTTGACGTTGAGGTGGAGGCGATCCGCTCCTACCGCGAGATGGTACGCGCAATCCGTGAGATGCATCTGCGCGGGGCGCCGCTGATAGGCGCCGCTGCGGCGTACGGGGTCTACCTGGCCTGTCTGGAGTTTGCCGAACTGCAGAGAGCCGAGTTCGACAGCCGGATGGATCAGGCGGCAGCGGAGCTGGACGCCGCCAGACCAACGGCGGTCAATCTGCGCTGGGCCCTCGAGCGGCAGCGAGCCGTACTGGCCGGCTGCGTGACTGTAGAGCAGAAGATCGACAGCGCGCGCCGTACCGCCGTTGCTATTGCCGAGCAGGACGTGGAAATCTGCCGCGGCCTGGGTAACCACGGCGCCGAGCTGCTTGCGTCACTGGCCGAGGCAAACCGCGGGCGTAGTGTACAGGTACTCACGCACTGCAACGCCGGGTGGCTGGCAACCGTGGACTATGGCACGGTTACCTCGGTCCTCTACGAGGCGTCACGCCGCGGCATCCCGCTGCACGTCTGGGTCGATGAGACCCGGCCGCGCAACCAGGGAGCGCTGACGTCGTGGGAGCTGGGCCACAACGGTGTTGCCAACACGGTGATCTGTGACAACGCCGGCGGTCACCTGATGCAGCACGGCCTGGTGGATCTGGTGCTCGTGGGGACCGACCGCACTGCGCGCAACGGAGACGTCGCCAACAAGATCGGCACCTATCTCAAGGCGCTCGCCGCTTACGACAACCGCGTGCCGTTCTACGTGGCGCTGCCCTCGCCGAGCTTTGATGCGGACATGCCCGCAGGCGTTGGCGCCATTCCGATAGAAGAACGTGATCCGCAGGAGGTGCTGCGGATCCGCGGTCTGCTCGATGGCTGCGAGCAGGCGGTTGCCCTCTTTGCCGAGGGTACCTCCGCGGCAAACTACGCCTTTGACGTGACCCCGGCGCGTCTCGTCAGCGGCTACATCACGGAGTACGGCGTATTTGACGCGGCCGGCCTGGCGCAGGGTATAGCCACACCAGGGAGGAGAGCATGATCAAGGTTGGCATCATTGGAGGATCGGGCCTCGAGAATCCGGAGATCATCGCCGAAGCTGAAGAGGTCACCGTCAGCACGCGCTTTGGGCCGCCGTCATCAACGCTGACAGTCGGCAGCGTTGCCGGTGTAGCGGTGGTGATCCTGTCACGGCACGACCGCACCCACCGCCTTCCGCCGACGCAGGTTCCCAATCGCGCCAACCTGCAGGCGCTCAAGGATCAGGGCTGCACACACGTGCTGGCAACTACCGCGGTTGGCTCGCTGCGGCAGGAGATCGGCCGCGGCGACTTTGTAATTCTGGATCAGTTCATCGACTTCACCCGCCGCCGCGACGTCAGCGTGTTTGACTCATTTGAAGACGGGATGCACCACGTAGCGATGGCCGAGCCGTTTGATGAGCGTCTGCGTCAGCTGCTGGCTGAGACCGCTGCAGCGCACGGTATACCGCTGCACCGCAGCGGAACGGTTGTCACCATTGAGGGGCCGCGCTTCTCCACCCGCGCCGAGTCAAACATGTTCCGCGCCTGGGGCGCAGACGTGATCAACATGAGCACCGCACCCGAGTGCATCATTGCCAATGAACTCGAGCTGCCCTACGCCGCGGTTGCCATGTCAACCGACTATGACTGCTGGAAGCAGGATGAAGAACCGGTTACGTGGCAGGCCGTGCTGGAGATCTTCCAGCACAACGCAGCAAAGATGACAGACCTGCTGGCCGCGGTGATCCCGCGTATCGCCGGGTTGTAGCGCCGCGACCGCTACCGTGCGGCGGCCTGGAAGCGGGTACCCGCCTCGCCCTTGATTGCGGCGGTCAGGTGCTGCGGATCGGTTATCACGCCGCGGCCGCCACCGGCCTTGATGTACGCCAGCATTGCTTCCACCTTTGGTTTCATGCTGCCGGCGGCAAAGTGTCCTTCGGACAGGTAGCGTTCTGCATCGGCAATCGACAGCTCATCGAGCCATTTCTGCTGTGGGGTGTTGAAACGGATAGCCACTCGATCAACCGCGGTCGAGATGACAAAGTACTCGGCCTCCAGGTTGCGGGCCAGCAGCGACGCGGCGTGGTCTTTGTCTATCACCGCTTCGGCACCGCGAATCTGGCGTGAATCGTCTACGTAGACCGGGATCCCGCCCCCACCGGCGGCGATGACCACCGTGTCGTGTTCCAGCAGCGTGCGGATGGCATCGATCTCGATAACCGCGCGTGGTGCGGGCGAGGGGACAACGCGGCGCCAGCCGCGTCCGGCGTCCTCACGCACAATCCAGCCGTCCTGCCGGCTGTGGCGCTGCGCATCTTCTTCGGTCATAAATGATCCAATCGGCTTGCTGGGGTTCTGCCACGACGGGTCATCGGCTGCCACCTCAACCTGGGTAACGATTGTAGCCACACTACGGTCGATCCCGCCACGCTTGAGCTCATTGTGGAACGCCATCTGCAGGTTATAGCCGATAGCGCCCTGAGTGTCGGCAACGCAGGAGTCCAGCGGCACCATGTGCAGCTCGTGCTTGGCGAGCTCGGCGCGGCGCAGAATAAAACCAACCTGCGGGCCGTTGCCGTGGGCAATCAGCAGCCGATGCCCGCGCTGAAGCAGCGGCACCAGATGGGCAACGGTCTTGCGGCACGCCGCGTACTGTGCCGCAACCGTCTGATCGTTAGGATCGTCCACCAGCGAGTTTCCGCCGATCGCTACTACTATGAGCTTTTCCATTTTTGCGAGTATACACCGAGTTTATGACAAAGGAAAGAATGAATTCTATCGGTACACTCTTCGGCGGGCAATCCGGATAATCACTGCCAGCAACAGAACCGCTGCGGATAGCGCCGCGGTAGCGATGACCGCCTGGGCCGGCACAACCCCGTCAGCGGTCCGTTTAATCAGAATGCCGAGCAAAGCCCATACAACAACCAGCGCGTAGAAGACGTCGTTGCGATGCAACACGGCTATCAAGCCCAGCGTGAGACCAACGGCGATCATGACCGACGCCCAAACCTGATCTCCCAGTCCAAACCCGCCCCAATCATAGGCTACAAGCAGCGCGGTTACGTTGGCTATGGTGGCAATCGATATCCAGCCGAGGTAGACACTGAACGGAAGGTGAACCAGGTACTTCTCGGCTGTCGCGGCACTGGAGCGGCCTACCTCCAGCCGCAGATAGATCAAGATCAAACTGATCAGCAGGGCCGCCATCAGCAGCAGCGAGAGCGGCAGGAGCTGATAGTGCCAGGCAAATATCCAGCCGATATTGGCGATACAGGTGGCCATGAACAGCGGGCCTACGCGAGCGAGCGGTTCGTTATCCGCGCCTGGAACCGTTGTTGAGGCGCGCCGGCGCCTGATGGAGCGCACCAGGCCGTAGCCCACAAAAACTGCCAAGAGAAGGTAGATCACACCCCAGATAGAGAAGGTCACCCCGGCCGGAACAAAAAGGTTGGGCAGCGCGTTGGAGAGCTCTCCGGTAGTTCTGCCTGCAATCGGAATGGCATTGGCCAGCGCATTTACGCTTACTACCGCAATAAGCCCAACAAGGTTTCCAGAGGCCAGTAGAATGTGATACGTCGATCTGGTCATAGCGGTTCCTCCGTGGCAATTCAATTGATATCGGGCGATTCAAAGCGGATTTGGGCGCTCAGGAAGCGCTCGTAATCGGCAATGGTGCGGCGGATTGTGGCACGCTGGAAGCTCAGTTGATGTATGGCCTCCCACAAGAATACCCACCCGCCAACAGTCAGTCCCTGATTGGCGGTGGCGGCAAGCAGGCGACCCGAGGTGAACGCTGAGAAGAAGGAGCTGGCTGCGAGCAGGATCAGGGCCAGCGCCACCAGGCTGGCCACGCGCTGTAACAGGCGCCGCAGCCGGCGTCGCTCTATGAACAGCTCGTAGCGGAAGTACTTGCGGACGCTCTCGATCAACTGGCTTTCCAGCTGGTAGTCTCGCGGCTGGCGAATTCCAAACACAATCGAAATTGGCGCTGCAAAGGGAATGTCGTCGGAGCACTCCTTGAGATACTGCACCAGGCCGGGGTCCACTTCGGGCACCTCCTCCCAGGCGTGCGACCACTGGCTGAACGCGTG
>SKLB01000167.1 GCA_007123465.1 Spirochaetales bacterium | reverse complement strand
TCGGGCAGGTGGGTTTCAATGATCCGCGCGTGGGGATGCTCGCTGCGAATCGTGAGGCCGTAGAGCATATTGGGTGCAAACATGTCGGTGAGAAACAGCGACTTGCCCTTGAGCGTGTTACGTAGCGATAGCGCTGACGCCATGGTTACCTCGATTCCGCCACGCGGTGCTGATCGCAGACAGCGCGAACCGAGGCGCAGACGCGCTCGATCTGCTGGCTGCTGAGTTCGGCGTAGAGCGGCAGACTGACTGCGCTGCGATACGCCTCCAATGATAGCGGAAAATCCTCGGGTTGCAAGCCGTAGCGTTCACGATAGTAGCTCATAAGATGCAGCGGCCGGTAGTGCACTGAAGCGCCGATGCCGTATCTGCCCAACTGCGCCATGAATTCGGTGCGCTCGATCGCCAGCAGGTCCTGCCTGAGGCGGATAATGAACAGATGATGGCTGTGACTCGGCGCCTGCGGTGGCAGGACAATCCCGCGCAAGTCGCACAGTGCGGAACGATACTGCGCGGCAATCTGCGCCCGCTGCTGCAGCAGCTGCGGCGCACGCGCCAACTGCACTCTGCCGATTGCAGCCTGCAGGTCGGGCAGGTTGTACTTGAAGCCCGCGGCAACAACGTCATACTGCCACGACGGCGTAGTGCTGCGGTAGCGGTTCCAGACGTCGCGGTCTATGCCGTGCAGACGCATGATACGCACGCGGTCTGCCAGAGCCGGGTCATTGGTAACCAGCATGCCTCCTTCACCGGTTGTGATCGGCTTGGTGGCGTAGAACGAGTAGACCCCGATTGTGCCCTCGGTACCGACATGTACACCGGCGGTCAGATGCGGTACGCAGTGCGCCGCGTCTTCAATTACCGCTGCGTCGTGTTCATCCGCCAGCGCCAGAATGGCATCCATATCGCAGCGGTGGCCGCCGATGTGTACCGCGATGATCGCACGCACCGGATGTTCGCTCGCCGCGCTCTGTTGCAGTACCGCGCGCAGTGCCCGGGGCGAGATTGTCAGGGTTGACGAATCAATATCGACAAACAGCGGATCGGCACCCAGGTAGCGGACCACCTCGGCGGTGGCGGTGAACGTATAGGGACTCATGGCAACGCGGTCGCCGGCGCCGATTCCGAGCGCTTCAAGCGCCAGGTGGAGGCCGGCGGTTGCCGAGCTGACCGCAAGTGCGTATTTTGTGGCCGCCGCTGCGGCGAATTCGCGCTCGAAGGCCGCGCATTCGCCGCCGGTGGTCAGCCAGCCGCTGCGCATCACGCGCAGTACGGCCTGTTCCTCGGCGTCGCCCAGGCAGGGGCGCGCAAACGGGATGAAGTCAGTACTCCGGTTCGTCATCGGGAGCACCTATACCGGGGATGTGGTCCGCAAGGATGTGGCGCAGCTTTCTGCGGTTGCGGTACCACGAGCGGTGTGCCGGATCGAGAAAACAGACCTTTGCCAGCTCCGCCAGCGTAGACTCGAGCGCCGCCGCGTCCGGCTGAGTGCCGCAGATGCGGTGAATGCGCGGAAAATCAGTTGGGCTGGTCAGCTCAGCAGCAGAGGTCAGCGACTCTGCGAGCTTCTCTCCCGGCCGCAGGCCGACGTACTGCAGTTTGATATCGCGGCCCGGCTCGTAGCCGTAAAACCGGATCATCTGTTCGGCCAGTTCACGGATTGAGACCGGATCACCCATGTCCAGCGCGTAGAGGTGTCCGCCGGTTCCACCTCCGCCGGCCTTGAGTACCAGCGATGCGGCCTCCGGGATGGTCATGAAGAAGCGCGTGGCGTTGGGGCTGGTGACGGTCACCGGACCGCCCTTGGCAATCTGCTTGCGAAAGATCGGAATGATGCTGCCGCGCGACCCGAGCACGTTGCCGAAGCGAACCGCGATGCACGCCAGCTGATTTCCGTCTCCCAGGCGCACGATCTGCTCGGCGAGCATCTTGCTTGCGGCGTAAATCCCCACCGGGTCAACTACCTTATCCGTTGAGATGAATACCAGCCGTTCGGTTCCGGCCGCGCGCGCGGCTTCCACCAGGTTGCGCGTGCCGAACACGTTATTGGTAACCGCGCCCACCGGGTTGGCTTCCAGCATCGGCACGTGCTTGTACGCGGCGGTGTGAAACACCACATCGGCGCGCAAACGCGCCAGAATGAAGCGCATGTAATCACGATCCTGCAGCTCTCCGATTACCGGGACAATGGTGGCGCGTTCGCCAACGCCTTCTTCCTGCAGGATGCGCAGTTCACGATCGATTTCGAAGATCGAGTTTTCTCCGTGTCCGAAGAGGTAGAGTCGCTGCGCGCCGCCGGAGAGCAACTGCCGGCACATTTCGCTGCCGATGCTGCCGCCGGCGCCGGTAACCAGCACACGGCGTCCGCGCAGGTAGGTCAGGCTCTCCTTCAGGCCGATCTGAATTGGATTGCGTCCCAGCAGGTCCTGCGGGTCCATCTCGCGGGTCTGAATCAGGTGAGCGTTGCCGTCGATAATCTGCGAAATACCCGGCAGGATTCGAATCCTGGTGAATTCGGCCTGCTCCAGCCGCTCGTGCAGCCGACGCAGTTTGTCGCGCGAAGCGCCCGGGATTGCTATCAGTGCCTCATCGGTTGGGCGTTTCTTGATAAGTCCAACCACATCGGCTATCGGACCCAGCACCGGAATATCATCGATGCGGGTCCCGATCTTGCCCGGATCGTCATCGAGGAACGCCGCAACCTCGCCAAAGATGCCCTTGCTGCGGATCTCTTTGGCGATTGAAACCCCGGCAAAACCGGCGCCGATGACGTAGATACGTCTGTCTCGCTGTGCGGTCATGATGTGCTACGCGTTTTTGAGGTCGAGTTTGAGGTTGAGATGTCGGCAACCGGCTGCATCGACTGAAATCCGAAGTCCACCAGGAACGACTCGTTGTAGAGATCCAGCTTCACTTTGGCACGCCCCTTGCGTCGGTCAACTTTGACAATCCGTCCTTCCAGCCCCTTGAGCGGTCCTTCGAGCACATGAATGCGGGCATCCTCGCTGAAACTGACCTTCGACTTCTCGACCACCTCTCCGAACGAGAGAAAATGCAGCAGCAGCTTGCGATCTACGGCAACCAGCGGTCGCACGTCGTGGTTGTCGGGCAGGAAGCGCAAAAAACCGTCTGCCCGGCGAATGGCCCAGTAGAGTTTGGTATCGATTTGCGGGCTCTCGGCAAACACGTATCCGGGGAATATCGGGGCCATGACCTGTTGCGTGCGGCCCCTGCGGCGAATCGACAGCCGCCGCCGCGGCCACAGGATGCGTACGGTATCCTGGTTGATCGAGGGGCGTACACGACGCAGGAACTGTTCTTCTTCGCCGGTACGCACCTGAATGACATAGTAGTTCATGGGCATCGAGTAGCGCAAACGGTATCATGGACGCTGGAAAGCTGCAATACGCGCGGCAATCTGCCGAGACTTGTAGTAGATTAGCAGATGGCAACGGCCAATGGGACAAAACGATGCATACAAGAAGAAAACTGATGATAGCATGCGCGCTGCTGGCGTGTTCAACGGTGGCGCTGAGCGCTGATACGGTGATGGTGTACGTATCGTCACAGACCGGACAGGATGATTATCTACTGTCTGCGGTTGAAGCCGGTGTGATGGACGTGTTCTTCGATTCCGGACATATCGTCTTCAACGCCGGTACCTATGAGCGAATCAGCGATTCGGACATCCAGCGACGCTACTGGATACGCAACACCGCGCGCCAGGGTGGTGCCACGCTGGCAATGGAGATCGAAGTAGATCTGCAGCCCTACAACAACCGCGGGGCTGACTCCGGCGAGCGCCTGTTTGCAGACGCTGCCGCATTCCGCCTGATCCGGATCGAGCCGGCCGAGGTACTCGAGAGTGGCGCGATCACGGCCCAACGGCCCCCATCGCAAGCCGAACGTGACACCGCGGCGTTTGAGCTCGGCATCAAGATTGCGCGCGCGGTGCTCGAACCGTAGACCAGCGGCGCGTTTTCTTCGTAACTTTAGCATAGGTTCCTGCCGAGAATCAGAGTGGGGGTTTCTATGATCAAACGGGCAGTCTTGTGCGCTGCGCTGGCGTTGTCCGTGCTCGTGATGGCGGGCGCCGACGGTAGCTGGGAGGGAAGCGCGGTTATCGGGCGCCACGGCGCATTTCCAGCTGAAGGCTTCTACGGAGCATCGAATTCATTTGCACGCAACACCGTGGTGCAGGTTACCAACCTGGAAACAGGTCGCAGCGTGGAGGTCATTATTGTCACCCGGGTCAGCGAACCGGGCGTTTTTCTCGCCCTTTCCGATGATGCCGGCGAAGCACTCGGCATGGATCGCGGCGCGCCATCGCGCGTGAGCGTTACGCCGGCTGAGACCCGCATGGTAACTCCGCCGACGGTTATTGGTGATCGACCCTTGAGCCCCGATCCGGAACTTAATCCACTGGCGCAAATGGAAGATCCCGACGGCCCCTATCTGCTGCCGTTGGCGGCAGAAGATCCCCCAACACCCGATGTAGAACCGGTGCCGGCGGCTACCCCGCCGGCGCGCGGGATTGCCGGCGGGGTAGTGCGCAGCGCCGGGGTGGTGCCTGCAGCGCGCGCGGCCCCGGGCGATGAGGTCGGCCGGGTTGACGCGCCGCAGCGGTTGCCGCGGGAAGCGCAGCCGGCAATCGATCCGCAGCTGCAAGAACAGCCGTTCTTTGCACCACCGGCTGAGGTGGTGGAAACCAACCGCATGGAAGAGGCCGTTGCCACGGTGCGTGGCAGGGTTCCGCCCAAAGAGCTGCATCCGCCTCCTCGTGACGATGAAGTCTTCACGTTTCTGGATGTGCCGCGCCAGCTCGCAGTTTCGCGTCCGATCGAGCACTCACTGGCTGAAGCCCCGCTGCCGGATGAGCGGGCGCCGCGCCTGGCAGACCGCCCGGCCGCCGAAGCGCTGGGCAAGATCGAGCAGCCGCGGCCGCCGCTGCTGGTTGAACTGCCGCCGGCCGAACTGCCGGCTGAAGCGTCGGACGATGATCCCCCGCCCGGGATTGCCGCCGAGCCCGATCCCCCGCCGGTAGCCGACGACAACGGCGTTATCCTGCGCCTGGAACCGGCCGAGCCTCGACCACCGGCGGCTCCGGCCCCTGAGACAGAGCCGGAACCGGTTGAAGAACCTGCGCCACGGGTTACCGTGGACGAGTGGGCGCTGGAGAGCCTGCCGCTGCAGGCCGAGCTCGAAGAGTCTTCGTACTACCTGCAGGTGGGGGCCTTTGCCAGTCCGCGCAGTGCGCGCAACGTAATAGACCGCATGCAGCCGGAGTATCCGTTTGCGGTGACCGCGGCCGACCACAATGATCGTACGCTCTACCGCGTGTTTATCGGACCGTTGTCGCAGGATGAGACCGGTATCGTGCTGTATCAGCTGCGCGCCAGCGGTTATCGGGACGCGTTTGTTCGCCGCGGCGGCGCCTGAGCGCGCCGCGATGCGGTCAGCGGAAGAGCCGTTCGATATCGCGCTTGTACAGGTCGTAGACCACGTTGCGCCTGATCTTCATAGTATTGGTGAGCTCGCGCCCGGCTTCGAACGGTTTTGACAGCAGCCCAAAACGATAGATGTGCTCCCACGGCCTGAAGCCGTTCCTGGCGTTGATCAGGGCGTCGATCTCCCGCCGTATCTGAGCGATGAACTCGGGGTGTTGCATGAGATCTGCAGGCTCAACATGCTCTATACCGTAGAGCCCCGCAAAGACCTCCATCATCTCTCGATTAGGAGACAGCAGCGCGCCGAGGAATTTCTGATCCTGTCCAACAACCATCGCCTGGTCGATGTATTCGGACTCGGTCAACTTCTCCTCGATAGGATTTGGCTCCACGTTCTCGCCGCCAAGCAGTACAATTGTGTCCTTGACGCGGCCGAGAATACGTAACTCTCCGCCGTGAGTCTGCACGGCCAGATCACCGGTATTGAACCAGCCGTTGTTCAGCACCCTGGCGGTCTCTTCGGGACGTTTGTAGTAACCGCGCATGATCTGTTGGCTCTTGACCCACAAGACGCCTTTTCGGCCGTGCGGAAGAACGCGCCCATCCTCACCCAGGATGCGGCACTGGACGTCGGGCAGCAGCGGACCCACCGTGCCGGGAACCGGCGCGCGCTGCAACCGCACCGCCAGGATCGGACCGGTCTCGGTCAGACCGTAGCCTTCCAGTAACTTGATCCCGGCCGCCTGGAAAAAGTTGTCAACCTGTGGCGGAAGCGCACCGCCGCCGGAGACCCCGGCCACAAACCTTCCTCCCAGTTTGCGCCGCAGCTGTTTGAACACCAGCTGGTCACCGAGCAGTTTCAACGGCAAAAGCAGCAGCAGCGGCAGCAGCGCCAGCGAGATATCGAGAACCCGCGAGCGCTTGTGAAACTGCGGCATGCGCCCCAGCAGCATGTTGGCCAGCACGGCGTAGAGCTGGCCAACGCCAACGAAGATGTGGAACAGAGCCTGCTTGAAGGTTGACTGTTTTGCGGCGTTACGGAATACCGCGGCGCGCACTCCTTCCCAGATTCGCGGCACCGACGTCATCCAGGTAGGCCGAATAGCCGCCATGTCTTCGAGCATCACCGGGCCGATCGGCTTGGAGTAGGCAATTGCAGCCGCGTAATCGAGCACTATGTACTCAACAGCTCGTTCAAATGAGTGCCAGATCGGCAGTACGCTGAGAAAGATATCGTGCGTATTGAGAAACAGAATAGTGTGGATACGGTCCATCTGAAAGATATAGGAGCGATGCGTCAACATGGCCCCCTTGGGGTCACCGGTTGTCCCCGAGGTATAGATGATGGTGGCTACATCATCGCCGTCACCGGCCTCGAGCTCTTCGATGAACCGTTCGGGCTGCTCGAGGGCGAGGTCGGCGCCGCGGTCCTGCAACAGTGCCAGAGCGACAACATCCACACCGGCCTTGCGTGCGCGCTTGCGGACGCCCTTGTCGTCATCGATCAGCACAATGCGGCGCAGGCGCGGAATATCCTTGATCCGCAGCAGGATCTTGTCTGCCTGAACCTGATTTTCGGCAACGGCTACCGCGCAGTCGGCGTGATTGAGGATATAGGCTATTTCGTCCACGGTGGCATCGTTGCCGCGTGGTACGTCGATCGCGCCGATGGCCAGCAGTGCAAGATCGAGTATCAGCCACTCGGGTCGATTGTCGCACACGATTCCCACGTGCTCGCCGCGGCTGATGCCGATCGAGAGCAGGGCCGATCCCAGCTCGCTGACCGACTGCCACAGCTCGCCGTAAGTCCGCGGCCGGTAGACACCGGCGCTGTTCTTGCTGTAGGTAGCTACCGACATCGCGTGCTGCATGGCGCGCGATCGTACCCTCTGAGGAACGGTCTCCATCAGACTCAGGCCTGGCCCACCAGGCAGAGCCATTCGGCTTCGGCAGCCAGCTCATCGCCCACGTAGGCTTTGCCGGCTTGCTTGATCATCTTGCCGCTGATGCGAAGGTTTTCGACTTCTATGCGCACCGTTTCATCGGGACGCACCTGGCGGCGAAACCTGGCTTTCTCAACGGCCGCCAGGAAGAAGAGCGCATCGTCACCGATTTTCTCGAGCGCGCGGATTCCAGCCCCACCGCACTGCGCCATGGTCTCGACCAGAACTACCCCCGGTACAACCGGGTAGCCGGGAAAGTGACCCTCAAAGAAATACTCGGAAGCGCCAAAGGTCTTGTAGCCGATGATCTGCTCTTCGGAAACACTCTCCAGATGATCGACATACAGGAACGGTTTGCGGTGCGGAATCAACTCTTTGATGTCTTTCATTACGCTATCCCTCGTGCTGCTGGATTTGCCCTCGCATTCACACCATCGTATACCGAGGCTCACCTTCGGTCAACGACCGAGGCTATCTGCTGCTGCAGCCAAGGGCGGTATTACACGCCCTGGAAGGTGAGCCAGGACGCCACCAGTGTCGGCAGGTTGACGAGCTCCAGCGCCCCGAGCACGGCCAGCGCCAGCAATACGGTGCTGGCGCACAGAGCCAGCAGGTGTGGCCGTTGCGGCGCGTCGGCCGCGCTGCGGCGCAGCTTTCGAACAAGCCACGGCAGCAGCGGCAGCAGCGCCAGCAGCGCGGCCGACAGCGAGGCAACAATTCGCGCGCTGTGCGGATCGGCGGCCTGCCAGCGGCGCAGGTTCATCCCGCTGGATATCAGCGTGGAGTTGAGCTGCTGGAAACGGCCGGCGGCAATAAGAACGCCAATCAACACCAGGAAGACGCCGCTGGCAGTCTTGATGGCCGGCAGATAGCGTCTGATGCGCTGCAATCCGCCGGCCACCTGCGGAAAGAAGAAGCCGGCCAGCAGGAACGGGAGCCCCAGTCCCAGCGAATAGGCGCTGAGTAGCAGCGCTCCGCGGCCGATGTGCATCGATTGCCCGGCCAGAAAAAGAATTCCGGCCAGGATCGGGCCGATGCACGGCGTCCACCCGGCGCCAAATGCCATACCCACCAGCAGCGAGCCGGCATAGCCTCTGGGCCGGGCGTCAACGTGCATCCGCCGCTCGATCTGCAGGAACTGCCAGAAATCGAAAATCACGTTGAGCCCCAGCAGAATGACTATACCGCCGGCCAGAAGGTTAATCAGCGGCCCGAGGCCGGCAAACAGCAGTCCGGAGCCACTGAACAGGATACCGAGCATCACAAATACCAGCCCAAAGCCCAACACAAACAGGGCTGTTTTGATCATTATCGGGCCGCGGGCAGCGCTGCCGGACCGCAGATCGGCAAGCGAGACACCGCCGACGTATGAGATGTACGAGGGGATCAGCGGCAGCACACACGGGCTGGCAAACGACAGCAGCCCGGCAGCCAGCGCCAGCAGCAGCGAAGGTGCCTCGATCATCATGGGCTATATCTCCTGCAGCACATCACGCAGCGCCTGAACCACCCGTGGGTCGTCCCAGATTGCAAATCCAAGCTTGGTTCCCAGTACGTAGCCCTCGCGGTCGAGCAGCACGGTGGTCGGCAGACCGCGTACGCCGTACGCCTGTCCGGTCTGGCCGCGGCGATCCAGCAGAATCTCAAACCTCAGCCCGAGCTCGTCAACAAACGGGCGAATATCATCGCGGCCCTCCTGAACGTTGACCGCTACCATAGACAGACCGTCACCCTGCAGCTGGTCGGACAGGCGTTGCATAGACGGCATCTCTTCGATGCACGGCGGGCACCAGGTGGCCCAGAAGTTGAGAAACAGCAGCCGGCCGCGGTAATCCGACAAACTGCGCGATTCCTCGGCAAGGTTTTCCAGATCGAAGTCGATGCGCCGCTGCGGGCCGCTATAGGGCTGGATACCCACGCTGCGCAGCAGCTCGGCTACAGCCTCGGCGTCGTGTTGCCGGGCCTCTGCCTGCGCCTCAGCGGTGCCTGCATCCCGGCTGCCGCTGCCGAATGCCACCCAGACGGTTACCACGGCAATCACGCTAAACAGCCCTGCTCTGATCAGTGATCGTTTCATCTAACAACCTCTATATATTATATAACACATAAAGCGGCCAAATTCAACGGAATCACATTGTCAGATCGTAGAGCAGAGACCCGACCGTCAGAACAAAGACGTTGTAGAGTGCGTGCGTCAGGGCAACCAGGTGCAGGTTGCGACTGCGGATAAACAGCACTCCCAATACTCCGCCTACAACGCTGGTGACCAGGATGCCGGATACGCCCTGATAGACGTGACCGAGTCCAAACAGCACGGTGCTGGCGCCCAGCGCCGCAGACTGCGGCAGCCCCGCATCCTGCAGACGCCCGATCAGGTAGCCGCGAAAGAACAGCTCCTCGCGGTAGCCTACCGCTATCGAGGTGAGCACCACCAGCGGAAGGTACTCCCAGCGGCGAAACTGCCAGCGGAAGCCTTCACTCAGCGCCTGTTCGCTACCCGGCAGAAACGACAACGGGACGGCGATCAGCGCCAGTAGCAGCAGCAATAGCACTGTTGCAGCCAGCGCCCACAGTGGATCGTGCGCCCTGATCGGGGCGATCCCGTAGCGCGCAGGTTCAAGCTGCGGCTGCAGGCGCACCAGGTAAACGATCAAGCCGATCTGCGGCAGCGCAACCAGCAGAACCAGCAGATGATGCTCGAGTTGCTCAAACGCCAGCGGATCGGCGCCCGGCCCGCCGAACAGCATGCCCGGCAGAAAAAACGCGGTGAAGAGCAGAAGAATCTCTTTACAGATATTGGATTGGTTCCGTATACTGTGACTCATTAGTGCAGCGCACCGCTCGCCGGGAATTTTCGTAAGCATATCACCTTCTGCCGCCGAGAATAAAGGGGGGAATTGAAGGGTAGGGAGGACTACACCAGCTACCATGTGGATTGTGCTGCTGATTCTTGCACTATTGGCTATCGCATTTGTCATATTTATTCAGCACGCCGGAGGATTTGGCTTTCCGTGGGTGCAGTTCTACGTGCGCGGCAAGGAGTCGGGGTTCAAGTTCCGCGAGCTCAACCTGCTGCGCCGGGTTGCGGTGGAGAACAGACTGAAGAACCCGACGTCGCTGTTCTGGTCCGAGCGCACCCTGGACCGCTGCATCCGCGGCACCATCATCCGCTTTCGCTCTGAAGACAAAGAGGAAGACGAGAAGGCAATCGAGTTTCTCAGCAAGCTGTTTGATTTCCGCAAGCGGGTTGAGTTCAATCTGCCCAAGTATCGGCTGGGAATTCAATCCAGCCGCAGCATATCCGCGCAGCAGCCGCTCAAGATCACGTTTCCCGGTGGCAGCATCTATTATTCCAAAGTTGTAGAGAACATGCGCAAGTACCTGGCAATTTCCTATCCCAAGGGCAAGCCGCTGCCGTTTGGCGTTTCGTGGCGCGGCCAGAAGATCAACGTCTATTTCTGGCGCGTTGAGGATGCCGGTTACTACTTCGAGTCAAAGGTGATCGGCGACTACATGGATCGCAAGTTCCCGATCCTGCACATCACGCATTCGGATCAGCTTGTCAGAACGCAGAAACGCAATTCGATACGCGCATCGCTTGACTCTTCGGGCATGCTCTTTCCGCTGCGCTCCATCAAGGACGCCAATGAAGAGATCTCGCGCAGCGGCGGTTACCGCTGCAAGATGGTAGACATATCCGAAGACGGCGCCGCGGCAATTGTCGGTGGGCGCGCCAAACCCGGGCTGCCGGTGAAGATCCAGACCGAGATCCACAACACGCCGGTGGTCATGTGCGGCACCATCAAGGGCGTAACCTACAAAGACAGCAAGAACGTCTCGATTCTGCACATCCAGGCCAATCCGCCGAGCGCGCCGATCAAGAATACCATTCTCACCTTCGTCTACGACATTTTTGCCGATGACCCGCAGGGGCCGGTCAAACTGCGTTCTACGCGTCGCTGACCGTCGCAATTGAATTTTCGCCTCACAAACGGTAGTATTAGTATCACAATGGAGGCAGGAACAACCATGAAACGATCGATAGCGTTGTCGCTGTTTGCGGTTGTTGTGGCAGCACTGGCGCTGCCGCAACAGGGTCCCGACATGCTTGCGCTCTACCGCAACAACTTCCGCGATGGAAACAGGCCCGTCAAACTGGAATTGCTGCGTTCGGCGCAGAATGAGCCGGCTGAACAGCTCGGTCCGTTCTACGAGGATGCCGCACGCTACATTGCCACCAACGTACGGGATCTGGCAAGTGATCCCAGCCTCCAGGAGATGCTGCAACTGACCAACCAGGGAGCGGCCGCGTCGGGGCACACGGCAGCTCTGGAGCCGTTGTGGTACATCTTTGAGGGCTACGGTGAGACCCGGCGGCGGCTGGAGCTGCTGGATACCTTCCGCGAGATCGGCAGCGGCGATAGCGATCTGATAGTACGCCTGACCGGCTGGCTGGAAAGCCGCAATGAAGAGTTCCGCCTGGGCAGCTTCACCACCGATCTACGCGTGATTGACGCTGCGGTAGGCACGCTCGGTGAGTTTGGTGATCCGCGCTCTTTTGCGGCGCTGATGGATGCAGCGATCGTCGGCTATTCCGGCACGATCACCGCCGCGGCGCGCAACGCGCTGCAATCCATAGACGGCAGCATCGTAGAACACGCAGTGGTTGCTTTCCGCGATAAGCCGGTTGAAGACAAGCTTCCGGTCTTCGATTTCTTCTTTCGCGGCGATGATTTGAGCCCGCAACAGAAAGATGAGTTTGTTACCGCTGCGCTCGATAATGTCTTGTCGGCGCGGATCGTGGGTGAGGAATCACTGCCGATGCTGCGTCAGATGCGCTATCAGGCCAACATCTACCTGCGGGACCGGGAGTACGCCCCGGCCACCGAGGCGCTGATAGGGCACTTCAATCGCACCTACGCCGAGTTTGATCGCGGCGATACGCCCCAGGCCTACCTGATCGAAGCGATCGAAGCGCTCGGCGCCATGGGAACCGAAGCGGCCGCGCGCCGGCTGACCGAGTTTCTGGATCTGATCAATCGCTACACCGAGTTTGAGCGCCCATTCAATACCGATATAACACTGGCTACGCTCAGAAACCTGGAGCGCATCGGTTCCGCTGTGGCCTATAACTCGCTGTTCTACACAACGCTTCTGAACTATCCGCCGCGCGTCAAGAATAGCGCCCGGCAGGCGATGCAGGCGTTGAATCGATAGCAGCTCGGTAGCGCACAGCGGATAGCAGGCGGTGGAAAAAGAGGTTGATTCGCGGCAATCCCCGGCGGCGCTGCCGCCGCGCTATCCCGATGCGCACCTGCCGCTCTGTTTCTCTCTGGCGCTGGTTGGCGGCGGGCTGCTGCGTGCCGCACCGCTGCCGGCGGTAACGCTGCTGCTGCTGTCTGCGGCGCTTCTGGCTTCAGCCGCCATTGTCCTGTCTCAACTCACTATCCCGGTTGCCCGTTACTGCCTGCCGCTGGGGGCGCTGGCGCTCGGCCTGTCGAGCGCCGCGTTTCTGGTCGGCCCCGCGCTGGAACAGGGAATCGATGCCGCACAGCTGGGCGCTGCTACCGCGGTGGAGGGTCACCTTGTCGAGGATGCAGCGCGCTACGCAGACAGCGATACGCGCTACCGGCTGCGAGTCACGCGCGTTTCGGGGCGCGGGGTAGAGTACGACGCGGCCGGCACACTGGTAGTGGTAGTTCCCGGCGGCAAGGAATACTCTGCCGGGCGCCGGCTGCGCGTCAGTTACACCGCACAGGATCTGTGGCAGACCGGCGACACGCTCATGCTGCGCTCGCAGAGCGTTGAGACGGCAGGTTGGACCAGTGCCCACCTGCGCCGGCGCCACACACTGCGCCGGCTGCTGTTTGCGCGCATCGATGCCATGGGCTACCGTCCCGGCGGGCTGTTCCGCGCGCTGGTGGGCGGCTCGCGCAGCCGCCTGACGCTGGAGCAGCAGCGGCTGTTCCGCGAATCCGGCAGCAGCCATCTGCTGGCACTGTCGGGGATGCATCTGGGAATCATCGCCGCGGTTTCGTTTGGACTGTTGAGGCTGCTGCTGGGCAGACGCAGCGCTTTTGTGGTTACGCTGCTGTTGTGTGTGGGCTATATCTACCTGGTAGGAGCGCGGCCGTCGCTGCTGCGCGCCATGGCCATGCTGGCACTGGGCGGCTGGATTCGGCTCTGCGGGCGCCGCAGCGATCCAATCAACAGTTTTGCGCTCGCCGTTGGAGCGCTGCTGCTGCTCATGCCGTCGTTGCTGTACCAACTCTCGTTTCAGCTGTCGGCGTTGTCTATCCTGGGCATCCTCGGCCCCGGAGCGCAGCTGCGCCGCGTTATTGCTCCCTATCTGCCGCGCTGGCCGGCGATGGGGCTTGCCGCTGCCGCCGGCGCGCAGCTGGCTACCGCTCCGCTGGCGCTGCTGGTCTTTGGTACCGTCTATCCGGTGGCACTGCTCAGTTCGCTGATTATGATACCGATGGTCAGCCTGTTTGTCTGGAGCGGCCTGGCGTGGCTGCTGTTGACCGCGTTGTGGCCGCAGTTGCCGGCGGCCGCGCTACTGCTGGCCGATCAGGCGCGCTGGATC
>SKLB01000354.1 GCA_007123465.1 Spirochaetales bacterium | reverse complement strand
GTCTGCACCGTAAAGCCGATAGTGATCACGATGACCGAGAGGATCACCGCGTATAACGTTCGCTTTTCCATCAAGTCTCCTTGTCTTGCACGAGACGGTCCCTGTCAGAGTATGGTAAGAAGGTTCGCGTCGCCCAGTACGCGGATAAACTGCTGGCGCCGGGCGCCAAACGAGTAGTCTCCAGGGTAGACCACAAATACAAAGTCGTAGCCGCCGCAAACTGCGTACTTGATGGTGCGAAAGATCTCTTTACCGATCCGGCGTAGCCGGTTTCTGCGAACAGCTTTGCCCACACTTCGCGGTGAGACTACGAGCACTCTGCTCCAGCTCAGGCCGTTTTCGCTGCATTTCATTGCCAGTCCACGGCAGCGGTACGCGCTGCCGTGGTGAAAGACGTTTTCAATGTCCTGTCTGCGTCGCAGCCGCTCATGCCTAGTAAGGCTTTTTCTCATCGGACACGGAAAGCTTGGTTCGGCCTTTGGCACGCCTGCGCTTGAGCACCTGCCGGCCACCGACGGTCTTCATGCGGGCACGAAAACCAAATTTTCGGTTACGCTTGCGCCTGCTGGGCTGATAGGTTCGTTTCATGTTTCTATCTCCTTACCCGCAGTGCGCAACACACTGCGGATAGCGGGTTTTCTGTTACCGTATAGCGTTCGATCAGAACTTCGATCAGAACGGGGAGTGCAGTATAGCGATGCATTTCACAACCGTCAAGGTGGCTGCCGACTCAGGTGGCCGGCGGCTCACTTCGAATCGCGAATGGCCTTCCGCAGGCGCTGCAGACTGGAGCGCAGCGCTTCGGACTGGATGCGTTGCAGCGCCTGCTGTTCGTCGGCGGACGGCGGTGGCGCCGCGCCACCGCCGGCGCGCTCCACCCCCGGTTGTGCGGCTGCGTCGGATGCTGCAGGCGCCGCCGGAGAAATCGCAGCGGGGACGCCGAGAGTTTCAACCAGGCGCAGCTGCAGGCTGCGAACCTCCAGCGCTGGAAAGCGCGTCTGAATCGCTTTGAGGATAGCGGCCTGGCGCAACTGCACCATCTGCATCCACGCCGGGTGATCAACCTCAACGCAGACGGCGTTGTTGCGGATTTCGGTCAGGTTGGTGTGACTGGCGAGGTCCTGGCCGACAATCTGCTCCCAGCTGCGGTAGAAGGCCACGTAGTTGCGGCCGCCGGAGATGTTGTTGCGGCGGAAAAAGCTGTCGAGTACTTCACCTGCTCTCTCCATCGATCACACCCTCGGTTACGCGATACACCAGTGTAGCATCTTTACGGTAGGAGTTGAACTGCTCGTCGGGAAGGAAGGTGAAAAAAGCCTGGTCGTAAGCCGGAAGCACGGCCAGAAAGCGGGCGCGGCGCAGCGGATCGAGCTCCAGCATCACGTCATCCAGCAGCAGCACCGGGCGGCGGCCGGTACGGTCAGAGAAGAAGCGCGCCTGCGCCACGCGCAAGACCAGCGAGGTCAGGCGCAACTGACCGGTGGAGGCGGTCTCGATGTAGTCGCTTCCGTTCATCGAGAAGCGGAAGCGGTCGCGGTGCGGGCCACTGGTGGTGGTGCCCAGTGACACGTCGTTTTCCTGGCGCTCTTCGAGAATCGCAATCGCCCTGTCCAACGGAGGATCCTTTTTCCACGACGGGCGGTATTCAATCAGCATATCATCGCGCGAGCCGGAGATGCCGCGGTAGAGCTCACTGAACGTGTGCGAGAATGCCGCCACGGCCTGACGCCGGCGGAGCTGGATTTCAATGCCCGTCTCGGCTAGTTGCTGGTTGTAGACCGGCAGCAGATCGCTGCGGTACTCCTTGAGCGCGCTGTTGCGCAGGCGCAGGATCTTGCGGTAGGTGCGCAGGGTATCGATGAAGACCGGGTCATCGAGGCTCAGGGTCTGGTCAAAAAAGTAGCGCTGCATATCCGGCGCGCCGCGAACAAATTGAATGTCGTCGTGACAGAATACAATGCACGGCACGGAGCGGATCATGTCCTTGCGGTCGCTGATTTCGTGTCCGTCAACGATGATCTGCTTTTTGCCGTCGCGCCAGCTGACTGTGCGCGCAACGCTCTGATCGTGATCTGCGTCCTCTACAAGGCGGGCAGATACGGCGCACTCGTCGGCCCCGTGGCGCGGTAGCAGCGCGTCGCTGCGGGTGCGAAACGAGCTGCCGTAGCACAACACGTAGAGCGCCTCCAGAAAATTGCTCTTGCCCTGCCCGTTTTCGCCAACCAGAAAGACCTCGGGCGCATCGACATCGATCTCGGCGTTGCGCAGGTTTCGATAGTTGTAGACGCGAATCGAGCGAAAGCCCATCGGCTGGTGAACAGCGCTCGATCAGTCGAGCTGCATCGGCATCACGATATGGAAGTACTCTCTTGCCGGTGACGAGTAGACCGTAATCGCCTTGTTGGCCTCGGTATACTGTAGCGTTACGTTATCGGTATCGATTACGCGCAGCGGTTCGGACAGGTAGAGATAGTTCAGTGCGATGCGATTCTCCGGCCCGCTGTACTGGCACGAGACTTCCTCGGTAGCTGCACCAATATCGCTCTCCTCAGCCGCAATAGCCATGGTGTTCTCCGACAGCTCTATATAGATCCGCCGGCTCTTCTCAACCAGCAGCGAAACACGCTTGAGCGCGTCTGTCAGATCGGCCTTGGACACCGATAGTTCGTATTCCTGCTGCTCGGGGATAACGCGGCGATAGTTGGGGAACTGCCCTTCGATCAACGCCGACGAGATTCTGCGGTTCTCGAAGCGCACAAAGATATTCTTGTCGGTAACCGCCAGCAGGAAGTTACCTTCGCCGGAGGCCAGTTTTCGTACCAGATTGAGAACTTTGGGCGGGATGATTACACCGGGGAACTCGGGCACCGCTTTTCCCGGCACCTTCTTGACAAAGGAGAGGCGCCTTCCGTCGGTGGCCACCATCACCAGCTCACCGTTATCCTGCTCCATGTAGACGCCGTTCATGAAGTAGCGTGTTTCATCATCGGAAACCGCAAAGATGGTCTGTCCAACCATCTCGATAAAGTCCTTCTGCGACACTTCGAAGTACTGATCGTCAGAGGCAGTGTGGATTTCGGGGAACTTCTCGGCATCGATGCTCTTGAGGCGGAAATCGACCTTGCGCGTGCGCGGATGAATGACAAACTGAGCGTTGTCCTTGAGCTCGAATTCGACATCTCCCTCGGGCAGGGTGCGCAGGATCCCGAGCAGTTTGTCGCAATAGATTGTGGTTCGTCCGGGGGTGCTGACTTCAACCGGCAAGCGAGTTTCAAATCCTACCTTGAGATCGGTAGCCCTGAGGGTAAGCGCGTTGTCGCGCGCCTCGAGGAAGACATTTGACAGGATCGAAAGGGTGTTCCGCGACGAGATGATTTCCGCGGCTATCGCTATCTCTTTGAGCAGGGCGTCTCTATCGCATGCAAACTTCATTTCGTCCGACTCCTTATTGTTTCATAGTATAGTAAATTCTAGTAACGGTAGTAGTAGGGGCTGTGAGTATGTGCACAACCACTCCAGAGTGACCGGCAGTAACCGTTTAGCGCGCGGATAAGTAGCTGCCCTGAGCGTGCAGCTTGTCCACATGTCAGCCGGGCTGGCACGTTATCCCGATTGTGTCCCGGATAAAGGGACACTTGTCCACAGCTTATCACGACTTTGTACTCTGCTCCTTTATCTGGCGAATCAGGAACTGGATGGTTGGTTCGAGCGTAGGGTCGGTGCGCATGCGGTTTTCGATGCGCTGACAGGCGTGCATTACGGTTGTGTGATCGCGTCCGCCGAACTCGAGACCGACTTCGGTTGTCGAGTACTCGGTCATATCACGCGAGATATACATCGCGATCTGGCGCGGAAAAGCGATAACCTTGGTACGCTTCTTGCCTTTCATGTCCTGGCTGGAGAGGTTGAAATAGTCGGCCACCGTGCGCTGGATGATGTCCATGGTGACGTTGTTCTGCTTGGGGCTGGCGAAGAAGTCCTTCAGCTGATGCTTGGCAACCTCGAGGGTGATGT
>SKLB01000213.1 GCA_007123465.1 Spirochaetales bacterium | reverse complement strand
CGGCTGACTCATCTGCTGCACGTTCACCGTCGCAACGCCGACTTCAATCCCTACCTCGGCGCGCTGGTGCGATCGGTCAACTTCACGCCGTTTACCTCGGTGCACGACTTTGTCTGCAACTATATCCTGGAGGAGCGCACCCTCGACATCTCGGCGATGCGCGAAAACCTGCTCAACTACCGTGAAGCCGAGCGCGAGGCCGAGGCTATGCAGCGGCGGATTGACCGCCTGCGCCAGATAGCCGAGGCCGCGGCGCTGGTGGAGCGGCTGGCGCGGCAGATAGTGCACCAGAACTACTACAAACTGCGTCTGCAGCAGGAAGAGGGCGCGGCGCGCCTCTCCCGTACGCAGCGCGATCGCGCTGCCGCACAGACCGAGTACCAGCGCATCGAGCAGGCGCGCGCCGAGCGGCTGGAACGGCGCGAGCGGGTCGGCGCACAGCGGCAGGAGCTGCTGTTTGCGCTGGCCGAGGACCCCGCGCACCGCGATTACGAACGTCTGCGGCGCACGCGCGACGAGCTTGGCGCGCGGCGTGAACACGAGGCGCGCCGGGTGGCACGGTTTGACAAACTGCGGGACGAAGCGACAACGCTTCTCGGTCGCGCTATCGATACCGCGGCGCTTGCAGAGGAGCGCAGCCGGCTCGACGCTGAGCGTGACACGGTCTCGGCAACCACCGCAGAGCTGCAGCGGCGCGAGATCGAGACCACTCGTGAGCTCTCGGAGCTCAAACAGGAGCAACGCGATCTCGAACGAGGTATCCTGCGCCATCCCGAGGCCACCGATGAACTCAAGGCGGAGCTGAAGCGTCACGGGATCGACGCGGTTGCGTTTGCCGAGCTGCTCGAGATAACCGATCCCGCGTGGCAGAATGCGGTTGAGGGGGTGTTGAACGCGCGCCGATTTGACCTGCTGGTTGCAGAGGACGCCTTGGCGCGTGCAATAGCGCTCTACCGTGCACAGCCCGAGCGTGTTTCGGGAGTCGGCGTGCCGGACCTGGCTCGGCTGCACGATGCCGAGGTCAATCCGGGCTCGCTGGCCGAGGTGGCCGAGGCCGCAACCCCGCAGGCGCGCCGCTATCTGGCCTGGCTGCTGGGCGATGTCATGCGCACCGAGGCGGAGCATCTGCGCGAGCATGACGAGACGGTTACCTCGGACTGCCTGCGCTATACCCGGCGCCGTGTTGAGCGCCTGTCAGCCGAGGCGTGTTCGCGCTGGTATATCGGGGCCCGCGCCAAAGCCCGCCGGCTGGAAGAGATCCGTGCGCGCATTGACGAGCTCGAGGCCGCGCTTAGCGCGATACGGCGCGAACTGGCACAGTCCGAGCAGCGTCGCGCAACGCTGCGGCGCGCCTATGATCTGCTGCACGAACTCGACTCCCTGGCGGACGCGGTGAGCCGTCTGGAGACAGTGTCGGGCGAGCTTGCCGACACCGAGGGCCTGCTCGCGGCGATAGATACTACCGGGTTTGAAGAGCTCAAGCTGCAGATTGCCGCCCTGGCCGAGAGCGAGAAACGGCTTCAGCAGGAGATCGACCATCTCAGCAGCGAGGCCGGACGCCTTGAAGAGCGACGACGCTCGCTCAGTGTCCGCGAGCAGGAGTGCGCGGGCGAACTCGAGCGCCGAAGCGAGATTCTGAGCGGGTTCGTGCGCGAGCACGCCGCCGAGGAACAGGCGTGCCGGCACTACTACGACGCCCAGATGGTCCGCGAGCACAAGCAGGCGGCCTCGATCGACTACGCAGAGCTGCTCTCGCGCTGGGAACCAACGGTTACCGGATTTCGTACCCGACTCGAGAACAGCCGCAGCGCGTTGCGTGAGCTGAAACAGGGCTATAACCGTGATTTCAACGCCCTGATGCCGACCGAAGACGACCCCTCCAGTGAGCATCTTGAAACCCTCACGCGCTTTGAGAAGACCGAGCTGCCCGAGTACCGCGACAAGATAGAGCGCGCCCGACGCGAGGCCGAATCGCAGTTCCGCGAGCATTTCGTCAGCCGACTCAACGAGTACGTGCTGCAGGCGCGCGACAGTTTTTTGGAGATCAACTCCATTCTCAACCTCATTCAGTTCGGCAACGACCAGTACGCGTTCACCATCCACGAGCGGCCCGAGAAGCGCGGTGTGCTCGAGGTGATCCGCAGCGCCGCCGAGATCCGCTCCAACGAAGGTACCCTGTTCGAAGCGCTTGCAGACGACGAAGAGCGTGCCGAGGTCACGCGTCTGTTCGAGCGTATTCTGGAGAACGAGCTCGACTCACCGGAGGTCGCCGAGATCTGCGACTACCGGCAGTATTTCCAGTACGATATCCGCATCCGCCACACCGACTCGCTCGATGAGAAGACCGGCAAGCCGCAGGAGTCGATGCTTTCCAAGGTGCTGCGCGAGAAGTCCGGCGGTGAGGCTCAGACTCCCTACTACGTGGCAATTGCGGCCAGCTTCTATCGGTTCTACAAGGAAGACCCGGACGCCGTTCGGCTGGTGCTCTTTGACGAGGCGTTCAACAAGATGGATGATGACCGCATCGAAAAGACGGTTGAGTTTTTCCGCAAACTGCAGATGCAGATCCTCACCGCGGTTCCCACCGAGAAGCTGGAGTTCATAGCGCCCTACGTCGACCAGACCAACCTGATCGTACGCAAGCACCACCACGCGCACGTACGCGAGTACCGCGTGCGTCCCGAGGGCGCCGCGTTGTGATCACGCCGACCGCCCGCCGCATTCTGGAATGCTTTGCCGCGGCCTTTCCCGCCTCCGCCCACTACCGCGGCGGGCGCCGCCTGCGCCGGGCAGGCTGGAGCGAGGTGATGCCCGAGATCGTCCACGATGTGGAGGCCAAGCAGCGCTTCCTGCACGCCGTGGATGAACTGTGCGGCGCCGGGATTGTCTCGGTGAAGTGGCGCCGCTTCCGCGAGGGCGACGAAGTCGAGGCGCTCTACCTGGAGCGCCCGGAAGACCTCTATCGGCTGCTGGAGCGCCGCTCACCGGCCGAGGTGGCCACAGCGATGCGCCGCGTGCTGCAGGAGTCAGGCGCCGGTCCGCCCGATAGCCTGGCTGCCGTGGTGGCCGGTCATATCGATGCGCTGCTGGAGGCGTCGCACCCGCTGCCCTTTAGCGATGAAACCGAGCTTCGCGACGCGCTCGTCCTGCTGGCACTGACGCCGCAACAGACGGCCGCGGTTCCGCTGCGAGCGCTGAGCGTGCGGCTGTTTTCGGATAGCAAACGCATCGAAACCCTGCTGCGCCCGCTTGATGCCGCCACGCGTGCTGCTGCCGGCCTACGCGCCTCCGACCTGCTGGGTCTCAGTCGCAGCTACCCTGAGGCCACGATCGCGCTATGCGGAACGCTGCAATTTGGCGACGGGCGCAGCTGGCGGCTCAACGGAGAGACAATCACGCTGCCGCCGGCAACCATCAACGCGCTGGAGGCGCTGCGCTTCAACGGAGCGCTGCTTACGGTGGAGAACAAGGAGTCTTTCGCCGTTGCGGCCCGTGCGCTTGCCGCCGGCGGAGCAGATTACGCTGCGCTGCTCTACAGCGGCGGCCACCCCAACCGCGCGGTGCAGTTGCTATTGTCGGCCTCGGCAGGCACGGCCGAATCGGTACGGCACTTCGGCGATATGGACCCCGAGGGGCTTCTGATCTATCAGGAGATCGCCGCCGCAGCGCCGCAACTGCGTCCGCACCTGATGGACGTCTCCACCTACCGCCGCTATCTGGACTACGGCAGGCCGCTCAGCCGGACCGAGACGGCAGTGCTGAACCGCGTGACGCGGCCCGAGCTGGCTGAACTGGTTGCCGAAATGCGCCTGCGGCGCATCGCCGTCGAGCAGGAAGTAGTGGACGGTTGAGCGATGGCTTTACAACTCGGCTCTGTGCTCAGGCTTCGCCGTTGATGATCCGCAGATAGCAGACGCAAAACTCGCGCAAGTCCGAGAGCCGATCGAGCAGCTGTGTCAGTCTCTGGATGTCGATCTCGTCATAGTCATGGACCAGGAGATTCCGCAGGCCGACCATCCTTACCAGCG
>SKLB01000347.1 GCA_007123465.1 Spirochaetales bacterium | reverse complement strand
GGCCGATCCAGTTGCGCTGCATTGCCTTGATCGATTCCGGCCAGTCCAGCTTTTCCAGATCGTTGAGCAGGCGGTCGGCGTACTCGGTAATGCGCAGGATCCATTGGCGCAATGGGCGGCGTTCTACCGGGTGATTGCCGCGCTCCGAGCGCGGCCCGTCGGGCGTGGTGAGCACCTCTTCGTTGGCCAGCACTGTGCCGAGCGCCTCGCAGTACCAGACCGGGATTTCTGCGCTGTAGGCCAGGCCGCGTTCGTACAGCTTGAGGAAGATCCACTGCGTCCACTTGTAGTACTGGGGGTCATGGGTCGAGACCTCACGTTCCCAATCGTATGAGAAACCGAGCGACTTGATCTGCTCGCGAAAGCGCTTGATGTTTTCTTCTGTGGTAGCCCGCGGATGCGTTCCGGTCTGGATGGCGTAGTTTTCAGCCGGCAATCCAAAACTGTCGAAACCCATTGGATGCAGTACTGCGTAGCCCTGCATGCGCAGATAGCGGCTGTAAATATCGGTCGCAGTGTACCCTTCGGGATGTCCAACGTGCAGCCCGGCTGCCGAAGGATAGGGGAACATATCGAGAACGTAGGCGCGCTTCTGCGGCGGGACCGTAGGATCTTCGGTTACACAAAACGTCTTGTCCTGCTCCCAGAAGTCTTGCCACTTCTGCTCGATGTGCTTGAACGGGTACTTGCTCATAGCGGGCATGATACCGGAGCCTCTGCAAAGGGTCAACGCGACCGCTGAGGTGGACACAGGCTGCCGTTGCCGGCTATTGCATGAATCCGCGGATCTCGACGGTACCGCTGTCCATCATCCGACGCAGCTTGCGCGCCAGCCAGTCGCGAATAGGAGCGCGGGTCGCCGGGATAATCAGCAGAAAACCGAGTACGTCGGTGATGATGCCGGGGGTGATCAGCACCAGGCCGGCAGCAAACAGTAGAAGCCCGTCGAGCAACGAGGTTGCCGGAAAGCGGCCCGCGTTTACCTCGTATTGGATTCGCATCCAGACCTGGAATCCCTGCAGCTTCGCCAGGTATGCTCCGACAAATCCGGTAACCACAACCAGTAGGACGGTAGGTAAGGCCCCGATCCAGGCGCCGATACGAATCAGGAGATACAATTCAACCAGTGGCGTTACGGTGAATAGAACAAACAGTTTTCCCATGGCCATTGAAGCGTAGCACAGCTGCCGCGTTTGTAAAAGTGCAAAAAAAACCCCCTCAGGAAAGGAGGTATAAAACCTGAGGGGGTACCGCCAAAAAAATGCTTGCCACCATCGTGGCCTGTTTCATAAAACGAGTAACACTCGCTCTATCTACTGTTCAAACAACGCAGCGGATGAAAGGTTACACCGCGCGTTACCGAACACGCGTTGAAATGTAATCGTTTGCACGGAAAAATGCAAGTAGCTTACGCCGAAAAAATCAACGGTCCGCGCCGTTATTGTGCTGCTGCAGCGGACGGAAGCGTACACTTATGATACGCCGCTTGGCGAGCGATTCGACCCAGAACGTACCTTCGGCGGTCTCTATCTCATCGCCCTGAGCCGGGATGTGCCCGATACGGCTCATCAGGTAACCGCCAAGCGTCTTGGTGCTGCGGGATAGGGGGAACTCGGTGTCCAGCAGGTCGTTGACGATGTAGATCGGGACATCGGCCATGATACGGATCGAGCCGTCGTCGAGTGTGGTGATAGGATCGTGCTGCTTGACTTCGTGCTCGTCGTAGATCTCGCCGAGGATCTCTTCGATGACGTCCTCCAGTGTGACAATTCCGGCAACACCGCCGTACTCGTCGAGTACTACCGAGATGTTGAGTCCTTCCTTGCGGAACTGAGTCAGCATCTCCTCGATCTTGCGCGTCTCGGGCACAAATATCGGTTCGACCATCACATCACGCAGACGCTTGGTGCCGTTTCCCTCAATGGACTGAATCAGAATATCGCGCAGAATGGCGATGCCGACGATGCGCTCGGGGTCACGGTCGTACACCGGGATCCGCGTGTATCCCTGCTTGCTGACGTCACGCAGCGCGTCCTTGATGCTGGTGTCCTGCTCGAGGCTGAAGACGTTGGTTCGGTGGGTCATGATTGCCTGCACGGTTACGTCTCCAAAGCGGAACACGCGTTTGACCATGCTGGACTTGGAGTTCTCGAGCACACCGAGGTACTCAGCGTGTTTGACCAGGTAGAGGATGCCTTCGCGCGTAACGCCCACGTTGGAGGCCGCACCGGTCAGCCGGGTGATGAACGCTGCAATTGAAGAGATGGCCCATACGATCGGACGCAGCAGCAGCTCGAGCAGCATGATGAATCGAACCGTGTGCACGGTCCACGCCTCGTTGTGCACGATGGCGAGCTGCTTGGGTGCGACTTCGCCGAATATCAGTACCAGCAGGGTGAGAATGCCGGTGGTAGCTGCCAGGGCAGCGCTACCGAACAGGCGGATAGTCAATTCGCTGGCCATAACCGAGGCGCCGATATTGACGATATTGTTGCCGATCAGAACGATTGTAAGCATCCGCTCGGGCGAGCTGGTGGCACGGAATACCAGCTCGCCGCGTCTGCCCCATTTCTCGCGGATGTAGTGCACCTGAGCATCGGAAAGCGAGGTGAACGCGGTCTCGGTCCCGGAGAAGAAGCCCGACAGACCCAGAAGGGTGACAATGCCTACAATGCGCGTAAGCATCGGTGATCTCTGGGAACAGTGCTACTGTCAGGAAGCGGGTCGGGGTGGTCCATACACTTCGACCCAAATGGTACACAATTGGGTTATGGTGCGCAAGTGCAGCTGATAACGGGAGCTACCGTCGCAGACGCACACGCGGCGCCTGCGACGCTCAACGCTACTCGACGTGCAGAATATCCTTGATGGCCTTCTGCAGTGACTCCTTGGGTAGCGCCCCCTGGGCCATCTGCGGTTGATCGCTCATCGGGATGAACAACAGCGACGGGATGCTCTGAATACCGAATGCGGCCGCGAGCTCCTGTTCTTTGTCGGTGTCGATCTTGTAGACGTGCATTTTGCCTTGATACTCGCTGGATATCTCATCGAGTATCGGTGCCACCATTTTGCAGGGCCCGCACCAGTCGGCGTAGAAGTCCACAATTGCCGGCAGGTCTCCCTGGTATTCCCACTCTTTCTTTTGCTCAAAGTCGAATATCTTCTCTTTGAAACTCTCTTTGGTAAGCAGTTCGGGCATCAAATTATCCTCTCAATATAAGATTTTCTATATATAACTTAGCAAAACGAGCGCTGATTGTAAAGGGTTCGTGCAACACTTCTCTTCCGGTCTTTGAGCAATGCTTGTGCAAAGTGCAATCGCGCGCTACACTCCAGCGTAACTATGATAGCGAAGATGCTTCTCATGATAATCTTGTTCGCGGGCTCGCTTCCGGTTGCGCGGGCCGAACAGCCCGGGCCCTCGCATCACACCGGAGCGCTAACGGTAGCACTGGGAGACTATCATTTTCCGGGGATCCTTGACAGCTACGATGTGGTTCTGTACTACGGGCACCCGCTCTCACGCGCGATGGGTATCCTGGGTGAGAAACCGCTCGAGGACCTTGCGCGGCGGCTGCGGGCAACCGCGGCTGCCTTCGACGAGCTCGACACTACGCGCGGCGTGATTCCCGGCTTTCACATTGTCTACGCTACAGTCTATCCGGAGGGCGAGATCGGTGTCATTGGACGCTCTACCTTGCAGCGCTATATCGATTACGCCGAAGAGAACGACATGATAGTTGTGCTGGACCACCAGCTGGGACGCTTCGACGTGGTGGAATCGGTGCGGCAGATGCTGCCCTGGCTTCAATACCGCAGTGTGCACTTCGCAATCGATCCTGAGTGGTCGACAGATAGGCCCAACGAGGTGATCGGTTCGGTGACCGCAGCCGAGATCAACGAGATTCAGCGGATCATGCAGGAGTACCTGATCGAACACGAAATAGCAGAACGCAAGATCCTGCTGGTGCACCAGTTCAACTGGCGCATGATCGAGAACCCCCATGAAGTGCGCGCAGACTTTGAACGCATCGATCTGGT
>SKLB01000094.1 GCA_007123465.1 Spirochaetales bacterium | reverse complement strand
GGCGTTTTCTGCAACTGGGGGACGCGATGCAGGTGGATGTGCCGGTTAACCCCGGCAATTCAGGCGGACCGGTTGTCAACAGCAACGGCGAACTGGTTGGTGTGGTATTCGCGGGGATTCCGCAGTTTCAGGGCGTGAATTTTGCGATCCCTTCCTACTGGATAAACCAGTTTCTTCCGCGACTGTACGAGTCCGGCGAAGTCACGCATCCGTGGCTCGGCGTTGTTGTGCACGAGAGCAGCAACCGCCGCCTGGAGATCGTGTATGTCGTACCAAACAGCGCGGCCGACATTGCCGGGCTACAGGCCGGTGACGTCCTGTCTGACATCGGCGGGTGGAAGCCAACGCGGATCGGCGATGCGCAGACCGTGCTGCTCGACATGATGCCCGGGGAACTGGTCTCTGTGCAGTGGCAGCGCGAGGGTACGGAAATGGAGGCTATTCTCGCTCTGAGCGAGCGGCCGTACAGCCCGGTTGAAGATCTGCTGGAGCGCGTCAGCGCTGAAGATCTCTTCCCTCCGTTGTTCGGCATGGACACCGACAACATCAGCACCAATCGCTGGCAGCAGAACTACGTTGTCACGCGGGTGTATCCCGGTTCGATTGCCGATGAGACCGGTTTGTCCGAACGTGACCCGTTTTCATTACAGAACTGGCGCGTGGATCTGGAGCGCCGCATCGCTGTAATGCAGATCATTATCCGGCAGCGCAAAGCTGGATTTCTCGAAAGCGGACTGCAGCTGGCGAGCTACCTTGAATTGGATAATTTTCTCTAATTACCGCTAAATAACCATACCAAACATCGCCAATATGTAGTATACTCTGCGGTGCATGAGGAGCACCAAATGTCCGAGAAGAAAACTCTGAAGGTGGTTACGCTAGAAAAGCGCGCCACTATCGAGCGCGCCCAGCATCTACGGGATACGCTGCTGGAGGCGCTGCAGCAGAGCAGCCGAGTTCTCCTGAATCTGTCACACGTCGAAACGGTCGATCTCACCGCAATCCATATTATCTATGCGGCTGCACATGAAGCCAGGATCGGTGGCAGTGAGCTTGACTTCACCGGAGCGGTGTCGGAGCCCATGCGCAAGGCCTTCGAGGACGGCGGCTTCTGCACGCACGCTCCGTACGACGGCCGCGAACTGGCGGCGGCGCTGTTGGACTTTGGTCGCAGCGCAGGCAAGGAGTCCCGGCATGGATAAGTTCAAAGAGAACTTCCGCGAAGAAGCCTACGACCTGCTGAACAGTCTCGAGCACTCTCTGCTGGAATTGGAGAGCGACCCGGCCAACCAGGAGGAGATCTCGGCAGTCTTTCGCTGCATGCACACGATCAAGGGTTCGGCTGCGATGTTCGGCTTTCAGGCCATCTCGGATTTTGCCCACGAAATTGAAACGGTACTCGAGCTGGTGCGCGACGGCAGTCTACAGATGGACGAGCATCTTATCAGTATCACGCTTTCGGTCCGCGATCACATTCGCAGTCTGCTGGACGCCGAAGACGATCTGCCCGAAGAGCACGATTCACTTTCGCGTCAGATTGTCGAGAACCTGCAGCGCTACGTCAGCGAGCGCCGGCAGCCGGCGGTCAGTCACGGTATTGTACCGGTAGCCGACACTGATGAAGATCAGTCCGCCTTTCTATCCGGCGCTGGACAGGAAGAACTCGATCATTTCGTGACATATCGGGTTCGATTTGCGCCGCAAGCCGATATTTACCTCAACGGAACCAACCCGTTATTGCTGCTGGCCGAGCTGCGCGACATGGGAGAATCGACCGTAGTACCCAATCCTGCAGCTATTCCGCGCTTGAGCGAGCTGAACCCTCACGAGTGTCTTGTGTCCTGGGACGTCATTCTGACAACCAGGCAGACGCTGAACAGCGTTCGAGACGTCTTTATCTTTGTCGAAGACGCGGCAACGGTACGTATCGACCCGATCGACGATCTTTCTGAGCTGGAGGACGAGCCGCATCGGCGCCTCGGCCAGATTCTGGCCGATCGCGGAGTGGTTGACCTGGAGGTTGTCGAGCAGGCCGCCGGTGCGCAGAAGCGACTCGGGCAGATGCTGGTCGAGCAGGGCGTGGACGAGCAGGATGTAGAATCTGCGCTGGCAGAACAGGAGCACGTCAAGCGCTCGCGCGCGCGGATTCAGAACGAGCTGGCAACCTCGAGTATTCGCGTCGGATCGGAGAAGCTGGACCTGATGGTTGACCTGGTAGGGGAGATCGTCACGCTGCAGGCCCGCTTGACCCAGACTGCCAAACAGATCGACAATGCTCTATTGAGTTCGCTGGCCGAAACCTTCGAGCGGCTGACCGATGAGCTGCGCGACAGCACCATGAGCATCCGCATGTTACCGATTGGCTCGACCTTCTCCAAGTTTCGCCGTCTTGTGCGAGATCTTTCACAGGAGCTCGGCAAGAAGATCGAAATGGAAACACTCGGCGGCGAGACGGAGCTGGATAAGACTGTCATTGACCGGCTGAATGATCCGCTGGTGCACCTGATACGTAACTGCGTCGATCACGGAATCGAGCGCCCTGAGGTGCGCGGCGCCAACGGCAAGCCTGAACAGGGCTTGATACGATTGACCGCGGAACATTCGGGTGCCAGTGTGATCATAACCATTCAAGACGACGGCGCCGGTCTCGATCGCCGGCGGATCCTTGAGAAAGCCCGCGATCGCGGCGTGGTCGCTGCTGCCGCTGAACTAACCGAGACCGAGATTATGCAGCTGATTTTCTCACCGGGGTTCTCAACCGCACAGGGCGTGACCCAGGTTTCCGGCCGCGGCGTTGGACTCGATGTGGTAAAAAAGGAAATCGAAGCGCTGGGCGGCGCTGTGACCGTCTCTTCCGAAACCGGACAGGGCACGCGGATGGCGCTCACGATCCCTCTCACCCTGGCTATCATCGACGGCCTGCTGGTGGAGATTGACGACAGCTCATTTGTGTTCCCGTTGCAGGCGGTTCAGGAGTGTATTGAGCTCACCAGCGAGATGAGAGCCGAGCACAACGGCCAGCAGATGATCAATAATCGAGGTCAGACGCTTCCCTACGTACGGCTGCGCAAAGTCTTCTCAATTGAGGGAGAGCTTCCTGAGATCGAGCAGGTGGTAGTGGTCAACACTGCCGAAGGTGCAATTGGTTTTCTGGTGGACAACGTGGTAGGTGATCTGCAGACGGTGATCAAGAGTATGGGGCGGGTCTACCATGACCTGGAGGGAATCTCCGGAGCTACCATTCTCGGCGATGGTTCGGTTGCGCTGATTCTGGATGTCGGGCGGCTAATCGGATTGGTCGGCGCGTCGCATGCGTGAAGAGGTGCGGGTGTGAGCCACGACGGCGGTGGTAAGGCGGTTGCTGCGAGCTCAGGCGGGATGGCATCCCTGTCAGACGCGCAGTTCAAGCGACTGAGCTCCTTCATTGAGTCGACTCTTGGTATCAGGATGCCGGCGGCTAAACGCATCATGCTGGAGTCTCGTCTGTACAAGAGAATTCGGGCGCTGCGCCACTCGGGATTCCAGGAATACCTCGACTTTGTGTTCAGTGAAGAACAGGCCAACGCCGAGATGCTGCACATGATCGACGCGGTTACCACAAATAAGACTGATTTCTTTCGTGAATCGGATCACTTTGACTTCCTGGCGCAGCGGCTGCTGCCCGAGCGTTACAGCGAGGGATGGGGTGTACGCGATCCGTTTCGGGTCTGGTCTGCTGCAGCGTCTACCGGCGAGGAACCTTACACGCTGGCTATGGTGTTGCAGGAGTTCTCAGACAGTCACCGCGATTTTACGTATCGAATTCTGGGGACCGATATTTCCACCCAGGTGCTTGAACGCGGTCGCAAGGCGGTGTACACCGAGGACCGCATTGCGCCGGTGCCGGAGTTAATGAAGCGCAAGTATCTGATGCGCAGTAAAGACCGCGAGAGTCGCCTGGTGCGCGTCAAGCCGCTGCTGCGCCACAACGTAGTGTTCCACCGTTTGAATCTGATGCAGGAAGATCTCGGGGTTCGTGAGCAGTTCGAAGTGATCTTCTGCCGCAATGTGATCATCTATTTTGAACGCGATACGCAGACCGCGCTGCTGCGCAAACTCTACCAGTACTTGAGACCAGGCGGATACCTCTTCCTGGGACATTCGGAAACGTTAGCCGGCATGGAATTGCCGGTATTCTCGGTGGCCCCCACGGTCTACCGCAAGCCGGACTAACGGCGAGAGGACCCCATGACCGATCCGATTAAGGTAATGATCATCGATGACTCAGCCGTTGTGCGAGAAACGCTCAAGGCTGTCTTCGAAGATGATCCCGCTATTGAAGTGATTGCCACCGCATCGGACCCGATCATCGCAGCCAAGAAGCTGGAGAGTATGATCCCGGACGTAATCACGCTGGATATCGAGATGCCGCGAATGGACGGCATCAGCTTTCTCAAGCAGCTGATGAGTCAGCATCCGATCCCGGTGGTTGTCTGCTCGTCACAGGCCGGCGAAGGATCGGGAAACGCGTTGCAGGCGCTGGAATACGGTGCAATTGAGATTATCGAGAAACCAAAGCTGGGGACAAAGGTCTTTCTGGAAGAATCCAAAGTCCGCATTTGTGACGTGGTAAAGGCGGCTCACCAGACGCGCGTCAAGAAGATACCGACGCCCGACGCGCGCGAGCAGGATATAGCACCTAAATTGACCGCCGACGCGGTCCTGCCGCGGGCGCGCGCAGTGTCGGTGATAGAGACAACCGAGCGCATTGTGGTTGTGGGTGCATCAACCGGGGGCACCGAGGCGTTGCGCGAATTCCTGCAGGGGCTGCCGCTTGATGCTCCGGGGGTTGTAATCGTGCAGCACATGCCGGAGAACTTCACCGCGGCGTTTGCACGGCGGCTCGACGGCATATGCCGCGTTTCGGTCAAGGAAGCTGCCGACAACGATACCGTAGTTCGCGGCCGAGCACTGATAGCGCCGGGAAACCGTCATACCCTGCTCAAGCGCAGCGGCGCGCGCTACTACGTGGAGGTGCGCGATGGCCCGCTGGTGAGCCGCCACCGTCCATCGGCTGACGTACTGTTCCGTTCCGCGGCGCGCTACGCGGGCCGGAACGCGATCGGCGTGATTATGACCGGTATGGGCGATGACGGGGCGCGGGGCATGCTCGAGATGAAAGAGGCCGGCGCCTACACTGTTGCGCAGGATGAAGAGACCTGTGTGGTCTTCGGCATGCCGAATGAGGCAATCAAGCGCGGCGCGGTAGATAAGGTTCTGGGGTTACCGGCAATCGCGCAACACGTGATCTGGACAGCGGGAAACTGAATGCATGCAAAACCCGGCCGGCATCCTTATTGTTGAAGATGAAGCGATAGTGGCTATGGATCTCAAGCGGCGCGTGGAGTCTAACGGCTATTCGGTAGTGGGCGTGGTCGACTCCGCCGAGCGGGCTATTACGCTTGCCGAGGATACCCTGCCTGATCTGGTGCTGATGGACGTACAGTTGAGCGGTAAAATGGACGGTATCGGCGCTGCTGATGCCATCCGCACACGGTTTGACATCCCGGTGATCTTTTTGACCGCCTTCTCGGACCGTGACAGCGTAGAACGCGCTGTGGCGAGCGAAGCGTTTGGCTACATCGTCAAGCCGATAGAAGAGCGCGACCTGCTGATCGTTATTCAGTTTGCACTGGAGAAGAGCCGCATGGAGCGGGCGTTGCGCGATGCAAAGCAGCAGGCCGAGCAGGCCGCACGTGCCAGGTCCGAGTTTGTGGCAAATATGAGTCACGAGCTGCGTACTCCGTTGAACAGCATCATCGGCATGTCGGAGCTCGCGCTGACGATGGCCGACAATCCGCAGCAACTCGAGTATCTGCAGATTCTGAAGAGCGCCGCCGACGGCTTACTCTTTTTAATCAATAACATCCTCGACTTCTCCAAGCTGGACGCTGGAAAGATGCAGCGTGACGAGGCAGAGTTCTCGCTTCACGCGGCTGTCAGCGACTGCGTCGCTATTGTGGAGCCGCTGGCGCGTGACAAGCGGCTGGCAGTCAGGCTGACAATAGAACCCGATGTCCCCGAGAATGTGATCGGTGATAGAACAAAGCTGCGCCAGATTCTGCTCAATCTGCTTTCCAACGCCGTCAAGTTTACCGAGTGCGGTTCTGTGGCTGTAACGGTCAAGTGTGACCCGAGCGGACGCTGCAGCAGAACCGGCAGCGTCACGCTGCGTTTCAGCGTACAGGACAGCGGGGTTGGTATTGAGGCGCAGCATCGCGCGCACATTTTTGAACCGTTTACGCAGGTGAGCACCTCCATGACACGTCTGCACAATGGAACCGGAATCGGACTGTCGATAACCGCACGCCTGGTGGAAATTCTGGGCGGGTGGATCGATGTTGACAGTAAACCCGGCGTGGGCAGCAGGTTCGTAGTCACCCTGCCGTACAAATCCGCAGCATCGCGCCCGAGCGCGGCCGCAGTCCCGGTAGACAGTGGTGCCGCCGGATCAGCACCCGGTGGGCTGGCAATCCTGCTGGTTGACGACAATAAGCTCAACCAGCTGGTAAACAGCAGGCTGCTGCAGGAACTCGGGCACAGCGTGACTATCGCGGCTAACGGACAGGAGGCGCTCACGGTCATGAGGCAGCAGCCGGCCGACGTAGTGCTGATGGATGCGGAGATGCCGATTCTGGATGGCTTTGAGGCTGCTGCACGGTTACGAGCCGGAGCCGCCGGTGAAGCCGGGCGCCGCGTTCCGATCATTGCACTCACCGCACACAACTCTGAACGCGACAGGCGGCGTGCGTATGAGGCGGGCATGAACGGCTTCCTGTCCAAGCCATTCAGCGGCGGCGAGCTGTCCGAGACTCTCACGGCAGCCTACGCCGGCGAAGCCACCATCGAAACAGAGCCGGCAGCGTTTCAACGTTTGCAGCACGCTGCGTTGGCACTGCTGCACGAAGGCGCTCTGGGGCAAGTGCACAACCTGGCAGCCGAGGCACGAGCCGAGGCGATTGAATCAGGCGCCGAGGAACGCTCGGCAACGCTGTTTCGCCTGATTCTGGCGTGCCGTCGCGGTGATCACAGCGCCGCGTTCAAGCTCTGCGAACAGATAGTGCGTGCCGGCAACGCTGAAGAGAAACTGCCGCGCAGCTACGGCAAGAACGAGGAAACCTACTACAATTGAGATGGAGAGATTGGGATGAAGTTTCTGGTAGTTGAGGATGATTTTGGCAGCCGCAGACTGCTGCAGGCGTTATTGAAGGACCACGGCTCGTGCGATGTGGTTGTGGATGGCGATGAAGCGGTGGAGGCTTTCCGCCTGGCGTGGGAGGACAATCAGCCGTACCGGGCAATCTTTCTCGACATCATGATGCCGCGAGTTGACGGGCATCAGGCACTGCGCCGGATCCGCACTCTGGAGCGTGAGTTCGGTGTTGCCGATAAGGATCAGGTAGACGTAATCATGACCAGCGCCCTGGAGGACCCCAAGAACGTTGTTGAGGCGTACTACAAGGGTGGGGCAACTTCGTACATGGTAAAACCCATCCGGCGTGAAGCGCTGGAAGCAGAATTGAGGCGTCTGGGATATCAGTAGCATCACGAGCGGTAACCAAGTGGAACGGATACTGGTAGTAGAAGACGAACACATCGTTGCTCTTGATATCAAGATGCATCTGCAGAAGTACGGCTATGAAGTTCCGGCTACCTATCCGTCGGGTGAAGAAGCGCTGGCGCACATCGAGGAGATCGGCCCGGTACTGGTGCTGATGGACATCCGTCTGCAGGGGCAACTAGACGGTCTGGAAACCGCCGAGCTGATCAAAGAGCGCTACAATATCCCGGTTATCCTGCTTACCGCCTACGCCGACGACCAGACGATCGAGCGCGCCAAGGCGTCACAACCATTTGCCTATCTCATAAAACCTTTCGAGGAGCGCGAGTTACGCACAGCGATTGTGCTGGCATTGTTCCGTCACCAGATGGAACAGGAGTTGATTCGCCGCGAACGGCTGTTCTCAACAACGCTCAAGAGCATCGGCGACGGTGTGGTGGTGTGCGATACGCAGGGAATCATTGATTTCATCAACCCGGTTGCGCTGCAGATTCTCGGACTGCAGCAACAGCAATGTCTCGGGCAGGAATACAATTCGGTTGTTGTGGTCGAGCAGAAGCCGCGTGAAGACCGAAGCGAAGAGGGAGCCGTACAGCACTATCTTCTCAACGCCGACTCCGAGTGGGTACCGGTCGAGTACCTGTTGACTCCGCTCGTGGGTGACAAGGGAGCTCGCTCGGGGACCGTGGCGGTATTCCGGGACGTTTCTTCACGGCTGCGCGCCGAAGCGGACCTCGCCAGGAGCCTGGAGCAGTTCCGCCAGGTGCAGAAGATGGAAGCTGTCGGCAGGTTGTCGGGCGGTATTGCACATGATTTCAACAACCTGCTGACCGTGATCATGGGCTACTCCAGGCTTATTCACCAGGAACTGAAGCGCGTTGCCACAGATGTCGCTGAAGACATCGGCGCGGACCTGGAGGGGCTCGATCGAGCAGCTCAGAAGTCAGCGATTCTGACCCGCCAGCTGCTGACGTTCAGTCGGCGCCAGGTGTTGCAGCGTAAGGCGTGCGACCTCAATGAAATTGTTGTAGACCTCGAGAAGATGTTTCGCCGCCTGGTAACCGAGAATGTGCGTTTGTACCTTTCGTGCCGCGCCAAGCCCGCTACCGTGCTGGTTGACCGCGGACAGATGGAGCAGGTGCTGATGAATCTGGTGGTTAATGCGCGTGATGCCATGCCGGGCGGAGGGACGCTCACAGTGCGAACGCGCAACGAGACTGTCGTCGGCGAGATGGCAACGCAAACCGGATGCGTTCCCGAAGGCGACTACGCAGTTCTCAGCGTGCAGGATACCGGCTGCGGTATTCAGCCGCAGGATCTCAACCGAATCTTTGAGCCGTTTTTCACGACCAAGGATACCGGACAGGGAACCGGGCTGGGATTATCGACAGTCTACGGAATAGTCAGTCAGTCTGAGGGCCATATTCAGGTGAGCAGCGCCGTTGGCGAGGGCACTTCATTCAGTATCTATCTGCCGTTGACCGAGCAAGGAGTGAGCGAGGATGCAGAAGAGCCAGGCCCTCGCGGTACACCGGGGGGCAATGAGACGCTGCTGCTGGTGGAAGATGACGAGGCCGTTCGACGGATGCTCGCCCGTGTGCTACGAGACAACGGATACACGGTGATCGAGGCACAGAATGCCGGCGAGGCGCTGCTGATAGCCGAAGACCCGTCTAATACGCTGCACATGATTGTTTCCGACGTGGTTATGCCGCACGTAACCGGTGACCGGCTGGTCGCCCGGATCCGTTCTGCGCGTCCCGAAATCAAAGCCCTGCTGATATCCGGGTATCCCGAATCGGTTTCCGACGAGTGGAGTCAGCAGGGGTGGGCTTCGCTGCTGCTGAAACCGTTTGAACTGCAGACGCTGCTGGAGCGGGTGCGATCCGTGCTCGACACCTGAGCGCCGGTTGCAAAACTTCTCGCTGCAGGTTACAACTGCCGCAGACTATGAATCAGCAACACACAAGAAACTTCTGCATTATTGCCCATATCGATCATGGAAAATCCACGCTTGCTGATCGGCTCATCCAACTGGCCAAGATGGTTGAAGCGCGCGACTTTCAGGACCAACTGCTCGATTCGATGGATATCGAGCGTGAGCGCGGAATATCGATCAAGTCGCACGCCATTACGATTCCGTACACCGATAGCGACGGTGTGCTGTATCAGTTGAATCTGGTAGACACCCCGGGGCACGTTGACTTTTCGTACGAGGTATCGCGCGCGATAGCCTCGTGCGAGGGGGCGTTATTGCTCATCGATGCTGCGCAGGGTGTCCAGGCCCAGACGCTGTCCAACATGTACATGGCGCTGGAGCACAACCTCGAGATCGTTCCGGTTATCAACAAGATCGACCTTCCGAGCGCACGCGTAGACGAAGTCAAACAGCAGATCGAACACGACCTCGGACTCGATCCCGAAACTGCAATCTTGATATCGGCCAAGAACGGAGTTGGCATCGACGAGCTGATGCACGCGATTATCACACTGATCCCCCCTCCCGCCGGTGACTTCAGCGCACCGCTCCAGGCGCGAATTTTCGACTCTCATTACGACGCCTACCGTGGGGTCATCGTGCATATCAAGGTGGTCAACGGCCGCCTCAGCAGCGGTGAAAGCATTCGCATGTTTGCCAATGAGTCTTCCTACAAAGTCGAAGAGCTGGGCAAGTTCCGTATTGTGCTTGCTCCAACCGCCAGGCTTGATGCGGGCGAGGTTGGATACTTCATAGGCGGTATCAAGACTGTCAGTGACATACGGGTAGGAGATACGGTTACGCACAACGACAAACCGTGTGCGCAGCCGCTGGCAGGGTTCCGCGAAGTCAAACCGGTGGTTTTTTCATCGATCTTTCCGGTGGACACCAACGACTACGACGAGCTGGCTGCAGCCATGGAGCGGCTCAAGCTGAACGATGCGTCACTGATCTACGAAAAAGACAACTCGGCAGCGTTAGGATTCGGGTTTCGCTGCGGCTTTCTGGGACTGCTGCACCTTGAAGTGGTGCAGGAGCGCCTCGAGCGTGAGTTCAATCTGTCGCTGGTGCTCACAGCTCCCTCTGTGCGCTACGAGGTAATTCTGAATAACGGTGAAAATCGCGCGATTTCGAACCCGTTGGAGTATCCCAATCCGGGCGACGTTGCGGTCTGCCGCGAACCGTATATCCGGGCCTCGGTCATTACGCCGGCGGACTACCTGGGCAACGTGATTACGCTCTGCCTCGAAAAGCGCGGCACTCAGGAAGATCTGCGCTACCTGGACAAGAAGCGGGTTGAGCTGATCTACGTCATGCCGCTGGCCGAGGTTCTGTTTGACTTCTACGATCGTCTCAAATCGGTCAGTCGTGGCTACGCTTCGCTTGACTACGATATTATCGAATACCGTGAAGTCGATCTGGTTCGACTGGATATACTGGTCAACGGTAAACCGGTCGATGCGTTGTCTCAACTGGTGTTTCGCGGAACCGCCGAGGCCAAGGCTCGCCGAATCTGCAGGAAGCTGCGCCAGGAAATCCCGCGTCACCAGTTCAAGATACCGATTCAGGGAACAATCGGAGGCAACGTGATTGCGCGTGAAACGATTTCGGCGTTGCGCAAAGATGTTACGGCCAAGTGTTACGGCGGTGATATCTCGCGCAAGCGGAAGCTGCTGGAGAAGCAGAAAGAGGGCAAGAAGCGGATGAAGCTGGTCGGTAACGTGGAGCTGCCGCAGTCTGCGTTTCTGTCGGTGCTCAAGTCCGAGGAGGAGTAAGCTCCAGCACTCTTGCCAGAGCGCGGTTGATCTGGATCCGGTAGAATCGGGCAGCAACCAGGGAACGGCGCAGAGCGCTCTGGTCGCTGCTGCCGGGAGCACCGGTCTCGCAGCAAAGATAGTCTGCAGCCTGCAGCAGGCGCTGCAATTGCCGCGCATCACCTTGGTTGCCAATCGATGCTTCCAGTTGCTGCAGCAGCGCCAACTCGTCTTCGAGGGCGTCGCGCAGCGTTTGGTAGTCCGGCGGCTGCGCTTCGGTCATAGCCGGCTGCACACGCGGCGCAGCGGCTGCAGCCTCTTGCAGAAATCCTTCAAGGCTCTCCACTTGCCGGGCGCCGGTGGCCAGCCCGTGCGCTCCCAGGTCGTACAGCAGCGGGTTCGCAGAGGCGATGCTCTGCAACTGTTCCGCGTAGGAGAGAAGTACCATGTCGGTCTTGCAGATGCCGCCGCGCTTGTCCGGTTGTGCAAGCCGCGCACGGGCCAGACACGCGGCATAGATGCGGTCACCCGAGAGGCGATTGGCCGATGACAGGGCGCGCTGCAGCATCGGGGCACCGTTGGCGTGTGTCTTACCGTCCGCGTAGGAAAAATCCAGGCCGCTGAAGCCTATCGCGCCGCTGCAGACGGAGCACGCAAGTTTGACCGCAACAACACCGACACTGCCAAGCGGAGGAATCTGCAGCGGCAGCAGTCCGCGGGATTCAAGGCGGCCCACCAATGCGGTCTCAAGCGGCCGCGAGGCGAAGAACAACGTGTTGTGCCGCGGGAAGAGGCGGACAACCGCAGGGTAGGAGAAGAGATCAGCAAACAGCAGCACGGACGACCGCTGCACCCCCAGAAAATCTCCCAGGTTGGCGTGCTGAGCCTCGACGGCTACCACGGCGTCTGCTGCTATGGAGTGCGCTTCCAGTACCGGCAGGGCGGTGTCCACGGCAATCACAAAGAGCTGGTCGCGTGCTTGCTGCAGTTGCGGCAGCAGTTCCTGCAACGACGGCCCCGCTCCGAGCACCAGCGTCGGTTTTTCAACGCGCAAAGATTCAATTGGTCGGGAGGCCGGTAGTAGGGGCAGATTGGCAAACAGGTTGCGAAACCAGAGCCGGGCCATGTGCATTGTAGTCATGCGATTCTGCCATGCGCGGCGGATCTCATCCTGTAGCCAGCGCACCAGGCGCGAGTAGTCTTCAGAGTGCAGGCGTGACCCTGCGCTGAGGTTAACCAGGAGAACCCGTTCGCAACTGCTGCGCAGTGTCAGGGGAAAGCACGTTTCGAGCTGACTCAACTGCTCTGCGTAGCACACAGCAACACGCGGATCTGTGACAACCGCGTGCGGGAGTTGCTGCGCAGACAAGGCCGCGAGTTGTGGCTCCAATTCTACCAGCACAATACGACAGCCCGGTCCGCACTTGTGAAGCAGTTCCGGCAGGCCGTGACCAAGTAGCGGTGACGGTACAATCACCAGACTGCGATCAAGGATATCGAGCGCGGCAACCCGACGGCGGCAGGCAGCCAGCGGTGTGGTGGGGCTGTAGAGGTTCTTACCGCGGAAGACGACTGTTTTCCCGTCAGTAGCGTCAACTACCAGCGGAGGGTCGCCGGTCATCAGTTACCAATAACGTAGCGGGTAAACGCCTGGTTGAAGTTATCGGTCAGTTTGTCGCGGTCTATGAAGCTGCGTTCGAGCTCCTCGCCCTGCATCTGTTGCACCAGAAATGGATAATACGAACGCAGGAACTCGATATCTGTTTCATCCGGGGCGCGCTGGTCGATGAGCGTAGCCACGAGAGTGCCGTTCTGGAGGGTGATGGCAGGCGAAACGTCACCGGCGCTCAGACCAAATAACTCGCGAAAGAAGTCCTCGCGGTAGGCCGCGGTACGCAACAGATTGCCCTCGCGGCCGCGTACCGGCGAGAAAATCGGCATGTTACCGTAGTTGATCGGGAACCACTCCGATTCAAGTACGGTCAGCCCAAGCTGTTGGGCTGCCTGCTGGAAGCCGGCTCGCTGAGCGAGGTCGCGAAACTCGTCGGCCTGATCGATCAGGTAGTCCTCAATGATTCCACGTTCGAAAGCGCTCATATAACGGCGCACCGTGGCCAGGGTGGCGGGATCCTGCGGATCGGGTTGCCTCACCGGTTCGTTGAGGCGGTAGATCATCCAGGTATCGCGAGCCTCGAGAACCGGGCTGACCTCACCAACGTCCAGTGCGTAGACCTCGTCGAGCAGCTGCGGATCGAGGAAATCCGGCTCCAATTCGTAGTATCGCATCCAGCCCATTTCGCCGCCCTGTTCGGCGTACGCGTCAACCGAATGTGCCTGGGCGAGGTCTTCGAAGCTGGCAGTTCTGTCGGCGATCTGCTCGCGTATGCGCTCGGCATCGGACTGACTGGAGCGCACCGTGATTCGCGACAGATTTGCCTCCTGGAATCGGAATGAGAACTCGCGCGCGTAATCGAGCACCGGTTGCTCTGGAACCTCTTCAAACGAGAAGGCCACGTACTGGAAGCGTCGCTCGGGGCCCGACATGGAGGCCACAAAGGTTGTTTCGGGGGCCGGAGTACGCAGCGCCTGCAGTTTGTCTTCAACAAACTGCTGTTGAATCAGCACCTCTCTCAGATAGTCGCGCAGGCTCTGGCGCTCCTGCTGTGGCATCTGGCGATAGCGTCGTGAGCTGAAGCGTCCGTCCTCCTGAAAAGCCGGATGCTGGGCCAGGGTACGATCCAGCAGTTCGTGCGAGGGCGCCATTCCGGATTGTTCGGCTTCCAGCAGCACCGCGGCATGAAACACCGCATCATTGAACGCCTGGCGCCACAGATTGCGCAGCTGGGACTGGAATTCCTGTTGGTTGGTTTGCGAAATATCAGCCTGCTCGGCGATCTGCTGGAAGCGGCGGGCAAAGTAGTTGCCCGGGGAGTATACGATGTCGCGGTCCCCGTAACGGCCGAACACCGGCTGGGTCTCACCGACAAATCCGGTTGCCACCGGCGCCCCAACAAAGGTGACAACGATGACTACCAGGATGATGACACTGAAAACGTAGAGCAACGGGCTACGACCGGCCAGGCTGCGCTGCTTCACCTTGTCTTCGGCTTTTTTGTCGGGACTCTTATCTCTATCTTTCGACGCCATATGCGCTACTATCCTTCCACTGTGTTACAGGTTTAGCAGGGATTTTTGCATGATCCGCAGACAATCGTAAGCTACCACGCTGCTGCTGCAATGTCAATTGTCTCGAGCGCCTGCCGCGGTGCTTGACACAAATGCCAAACTCGGCTACATTCAGACGCGTCACGGGGGCGTGGCGAAGTTGGTTTATCGCGCCGGCCTGTCAAGCCGGAGGTCGCGGGTTCAATCCCCGTCGCTCCCGTATATCCCGCTGCACGCGGGTATTTTTTTCGGGCTGTAGCGCAGGGGCTAGCGCGCGCGGTTCGGGACCGTGAGGTCGGCGGTTCAAATCCGCCCAGCCCGACTTAGCCAGCGCAGGCCGGCTCCGCTCCGCGGAAGCCCGGCGCGCTCGTCTGTGACTCTGGTCCGTCTATTAGTCAACGCCTGATCAACGCCTGCCAATCAAAGGGTCATGTTTATGGCTCCTCGTTCCGAAGATAAGAACGAGTTGGCGGGCACAATGAGAAAAACAGGCCTCTTCCTTGCACTACTTCTTGCCGCACAATTATCCGTGGCCGACGACGTTATCCACGTGGTAGAACGCGGAGACACAATCTTCTCTATTGCCCGCCGCTACAACGTTTCGGTTGAACTGCTGCAAACGGTCAACGATATCTCGGATCCTTCGCGAGTCAGTATCGGAAGGCAACTGCGAATCCCGTCTACTCATCGCGTTGAGCGTGGTGAAACCTACTACGGCATATCGAGGAAGTACGGCGTGTCCCTCTCCGAGCTGTTGTCGGCCAATAATCGCAGCGAGTCAACAACTCTGCGCGTTGGGGACACTCTCAGAATTCCCCCAGGCGGCCGCGCCGGCTCAACTTCTGATACCACACAGTCAGCAAGCGCGTCTTCGTCAACTCCTTCGATCGATACTGCTGCTACGGTGACACTGAACGGTGGATCGGAAGTGTGGCCGCACCCGGGAAAGCGCACGGCACTGGACGGCAAGTTCCCCGGTATCAGGATTGAAGGTGACCGGGGAGACCCGGTAGTTGCGGTTGCTGCGGGGCAGGTCATCTACTCGGGTCCTCACAGCAGCTTCGGCCGGGTAGTGTTTGTGCAAAGCGCATCGGGTTTCATCTACGTCTACGGTGGCAACGAGGAACTGCGAGTTGAAACCGGTGATCGTGTTCAAACGGGAACCAGTATCGGCACCGTGGGTCAAGGCAGCGACGGCGGTACAAACGTGTTCTTCACCGTCTGGAGAAACAATCGCTTTGTCGATCCAGGACGAGCACCCAGAGGATGATGTTGTGCAGCAAACGCTGGACCGGGAGAACTGAGGGGCAATGAAAGAACCGCAGGCGCAGCGCAGGCATATTCGGCAACCCGGGTGCAGAACTACTGCAGAGCGCCGGGAAGCTGCAACCGAGTCGGATCCTCTGGCGTTCTATCTCAAACAGATCGCCAGGTACCCGTTGCTGACAATTGAAGAAGAACAGCGCATCGGGCAACAGCTGCAGAAGCTGCGCCGTCAGATAGCTCGAGAGAAATCTCCGCCAAAGGTGGTGGAGATCGAGGAGCAGCTGCGGCTGGAAAAGAATCGCATGATCAACGCCAATCTGCGGCTGGTGGTATCAATCGCCAAGAAGTACCAGAACCGCGGACTGAGCCTTCTGGACCTTATCGATGAAGGAAACATCGGGCTGATCGAAGCGGTTGATCGGTTTGATTATCAGAAAGGGTGCCGTTTCTCCACCTACGGCACGTGGTGGATCCGGCAGGCAATTATCAAGTCACTGGCCGATAAGGGCCGCGTGATCCGAATTCCGGTTCACATGCTCAATACCATCAAAAAGTGTTACTACGTCGCCAAGCAGCTGACCCAGGAACTGGGACGAGACCCCGAGAGTCATGAAGTTTCGGAATTCCTCGATATCTCTGCTGCGCGAGTAAGCGAGATCATGGCGCTGTCTCAGGACACCACATCACTCGATATTACCGTTGACGATGACAACTACACACGGCTTTCTGATCTGATCGAGGACGAGCAGCATCAGCAGCCCTTTGATCGCGTTTTCCACTTGACGCTCCAGGATACTCTCGAGCGTGTGCTACGCCAGCTGAGCACACGCGAGAAGCGGATCATCGAGCTCAGGTTCGGGCTGGCCGGAGAAGGGCCGTTGACCCTGGAAGAGACCGGCAAGTATCTGGGTATCACGCGCGAGCGCGTGCGCCAGATTCAGGAGAAAGCGGTGCGTAAGCTGCGCGAAGTCTCTGCCATACGCGATTTCCACGAATAGCACCCCACAGCTTTGTTGCACTGTCCGGCGACACACGCTATATTCAATAGATTAGCATGCAAGGACGGTGCGGCATCGACGGGCAGGATGGGAACAATCAGGGTCCGGGTCAACTCGACGCTTTAGGTGCGCTGTTGCTCGAGGCTCGCGCGAGCGTCCCGGTGTCACCACATACCGCACTTACCAACGCTCAACAGGCTCACCGCGCCGCGGTCATGGCGCGTGATGACCGCGCTGCAGCGCAGGCGCTGCTTATTGCAGGCTCGGCACAGGTCGAACTGTGCGCCTACGAAGATTCGCTGGCAAGCTTTGAACGTGCACTGGTACTGTTCGGAGCTATTGGAGATCAGGACGGACGCCTGGAGACGCTGAGCGGCATCGGCGTAGTCTATCATCGCGTGAGTCAGTTCAATTTTGCACTCGAGTGCTTTGAGGAAGTGCTGTCTGAGGCTCAAGCTCGCGGCCTCAAGACGCACGAGACCGCTGCACTCTACCGCATTGGAGAGGTGTGCGAGGCTATGCAGCGCCTCGAGCAGGCGCTGGAGTTCTACGAGCGTGCACGCCAGGCGGCCCAGGAAGCAGGAGCGCTTACAACGCTTACCACTCTGGAGATAGCAATTGGGGACGTGTATCGCAAGATGCACCGCAGTGAACCGGCGTTACTGCATCTGAATCGAGCTCTGCAGGCCGCCGCTGAGCAATCCGCAGAATCGGCGCGCGCCGAGTGTCTCACATCTTTGGGGAGGCTGCACCAGGACTTGGGAGAACACCAGAGTGCCGAAGCGTGCCACCGCAAAAGTATCGCGCTGTATCGCGCCGGTGGCAACCGCTTCAATCTGGTGGAAGCGCTGCAACACCTCGGCTGGCTGTTACAGCAGACCGGCAGGGATGAAGAAGCGCTGCAGTGCTATCTCGAAGCCATCGATATCAGCGAAAGCATAGACGCAGGTGCGCACGCTCACAAGAGCTACTTGCGGGCATCGCAGCTCTTCGAGAAGAGCGGACAGGATCGCAAGGCGCTTGAGTACTATAAGCGTTCGGCGGAGCTGCAGCAGTCGCTGAGCAGCGAAGCTGTCCGGCAGCGGGTTGGCAGCATCATGGCAGAGATCGATCGAGACCGCGAGGACTTCGATTCTGAACGTACGCGTTTGCGGGTAGGTGAACTCCGGCAGAAGACCGAAGCTCTCGCGGAGGCCAATCGTAAACTCACCGTGATTGCTAACATCGGCCGCGACATAACCGCTTCGCTGGATCTGGGAAAGCTGATGTTTGCGGTTCACGCGGCGATCAATTCGCTGGTGTCGACCGACTCGCTGGGACTGGGCGTGCTTAACCAGGATACCGGGATGCTAACCTACCGATTTTTCATCGAGGCAGGTCAGGCGTTGGCGCCGATAGAAGTAGCGTTGGACGACCGCCGTAGTCTTGGAGCATGGTGTGTCCGTGAGCGCAGAGAAGCGGTTATCGGAGACCTCGACACCGAGTACGAACGCTACGTCCCCGAACGGCCGCAGAGTGTAGGTACCCCCAACAAGTCAGCGCTCTATCTGCCGCTGATCGTGCGGGATCGGGCAATCGGCGTGCTGACCGTACAGAGTCGCCGGCGGCACGCCTACAGCGAGGGCGAGACTGAGACGTTGCGTGTTCTGTCGTCCTACATCGCGATTGCACTGGAAAACTCGCTGATTCTCGAGCGGATGGTGCAGCTCAACAAAGAGCTCACCGACGAGAAGGCCGAACTGCAGCGAGCTAATCAGATGATTCAGCACATGGCAAACCACGACAACCTGACCGGGTTGCCAAATCGTCGGCTGCTGAATGACGTGATCGAGAAATACCTTCCACTGGCCCGTCGGCAGAGCAGCCGCTTCGTAGTGCTCTACGTCGACCTCGATGATTTCAAGCCCGTCAATGACCAATTCGGTCACGCCTCTGGTGATGCGGTTCTTCGTACGGTAGCGGCGCGGCTGGCAGCTTCAGTTCGTTCCTCAGACGTTGTGGCCCGCATCGGCGGTGACGAGTTTGTTGTCCTTATGCGTGATGTCGGAAATACCGAAGCGGTGCGCAGGGCTATCGATAAGCTGATCACCCGTATCGAAGCGCCGATAGCTCTCGATCACGGCCCGATCATAGTTCGTCCGAGTGCCGGAGCCACTGTGTTTCCCCAGGACGGCGACCAGTTCGAAAGGCTGCTGCTGCGTGCCGACGAGGCGATGTACCGAATCAAGGGCTCCGGCGGCCAGCGGCGCTGGACGTTCTACAGCGAGTAACTTCAGGGCCTCGATTGCTCGATAACGTGATCGAGCATTGTATCGCCGTCAAACGTGAACCTTCCGCGAACGTAGAGCCCGTGCAGTGCCGGCGGCAGCCACAGGCGGTCATCAGCCCACATGCGGTCGTACGGAATGGCGGCGGTACTGCACCAGAACGGCAGCGCCTCTTCGGTTTCGATCATGCGGCCGAACCAGTCTGCGGCAAAGAAGACGCGAACGTGTATGCCGTACCCATCGCGGAATTGGAAACGGAGTTCGCCCCGCAGGCGCGGATCAATCGGCGTCAGGCCCACCTCTTCGCGGGTCTCACGGACTGCTGCAGCCGCGGCGGTCTCGCCGGGCTCGATTCTGCCACCGGGACCGTTTATCTTACCCTGGCCAAGGCCGCGTTTTTTGTGAATCAGCAGGACATGCGAATTGCGGTGCAGGAAACAGAGCACCGCCTGATCTGTCGGGTTCCAGGTATCCCAGTTGATGCGTTTTAGCTCTGAGAGCGAGTGCATTGCACAACACGATAAGGAAGTGCTATTCTCTTGTCAATCCGACCCATGAAGAGGATGGTAGACGCATGTTGGGAATCGTCATTATTGCGGTAGTAGCGGCGCTGTCATTTGCGGCAATCAACTTCTATGCAGTGAAGCGGCTCGACACCGGTACGGCCTTGATGCAGGAGATAGCCGGGGCTATCCAGGAGGGCGCGGACGCCTTCATCAGCCACGAGTACAAGATCATCGGTTTTATCGCCAGTATCATTGCGGTACTGCTGGCGGTGGTAGTGTCGTGGTATACGGGGGTGGCGTTCATCTTCGGTGCGCTGATGAGCGGTACTGCCGGCTGGATCGGCATGAAGATAGCTACGCTGGCCAACGTCCGTGTTTCCAATCGTGCTCGCGAGTCCAGGAGCCTCGGCAGTACGCTCAAGGTCGCGTTCCAGGGCGGAAGCGTGATGGGGCTCAGCGTTGCCGGATTCTCGCTATTGGGGCTGGGTGTTGTTTACGCCGTATTTGGACAGATACTGGGACAAACCGATCCTGCTAACCTCACGGTTATAGTGAACTGGCTCGGGGTGAACTTCATTCCGTTTACTATGAGTGTCTCCGGGTATGCGCTCGGGTGTTCGATTATCGCCATGTTTGACCGGGTGGGCGGCGGCATCTACACCAAGGCCGCCGACATGGGCGCGGATCTCGTTGGAAAGACCGAAGCTCACATTCCCGAGGACGATCCGCGCAACCCGGCTACTATTGCAGACAACGTGGGCGATAACGTCGGTGACGTAGCCGGGCTGGGTGCCGACCTGTTGGAGAGTTATGTTGGTTCGATTATCTCCGCAGTGGTGCTGGCCTCCTACATGTTCCACCTTCGCCTCGGGACCGCGCGAGAGGTAAGCGGTGAGTTGGTGGGGAGAATGGTGGCTTATCCGGTGATTTTTGCGGCAATCGGGATTCTGGCGTGCGTGGCAGGCATCCTGACGCTGGTTCTCAAAAAGGCCAGCGACCACCCTCATAGAGAACTGAATGTAGCAACCTGGACCTCGGCGTTGCTGACTCTGATAGGAACCGGTATCTTTACCAGTTTTTACTTTCAGGGACAGGGTGAAGGCCTGGCTGAAATGGGCTTTGCTCTGGGAGTCATGAGTCCGTGGGCGGCGGCGGTCTTCGGCATACTCAGCGGCATCGCTATCGGGCAGCTTGCCGAGTATTACACCAGTTACGATTACAAGCCGACCCAGGGAATATCGGCGGCGTGTCGCGAGGGAACCGGGCTTACGATAACGCAGGGTATGGCGATTGGCATGAAGTCAACCTTTTTGCCGCTGATAGTGCTGGCAATTGCGGTTATTGCTGCCAATGCGATGGCAGGACTCTACGGTGTGGCGATGGCCGCTGTCGGGATGCTGTCGTTCGTTGCCGCTACTGTCAGCGTGGACACGTACGGGCCAATAGCGGATAACGCCGGCGGTATCAGCGAGATGTCAAAGCTCGACCCGTACGTGCGTGAAATCACCGACAAACTGGACTCGGTTGGCAACACTACCGCCGCCATCGGCAAAGGCTTTGCCATCGGCTCGGCGGCGTTGGCCGCTCTTTCTCTGTTTGCCTCGTTTCTGTACTCGCAGGCCGGCCCAGGCGACGACATCAACACGTTTGTGCTGGTACTCGATATGATCAACCCACTGGTGCTCGCCGGCGGCCTGGTGGGTGCTGCGCTGCCGTACCTGTTCTCCGGTATTCTGATTGAAGCGGTTGCCAATGCTGCGCGCAAGATGGTGCAGGAAGTGCGGCGCCAATTCAGCGAAAACCCGGGGATCCTGACCGGCGACGTACGACCGGATTACAAGCTGTGTATCGAGATATCTTCAGCCGGGGCACTCTCGGAGATGAAGGTGCCGGCACTGATCGCGGTACTGGCACCAGTCGTGAGTGGATTTGTGTTTGGCGCTGACTTTGTTGGTGGGTTGCTGATCGGGACTACGCTTTCGGCAGTCATGCTTGCGCTGTTCTCAGCCAACTCCGGCGGTGCGTGGGACAACGCCAAGAAGTACATTGAAGACGGGCACCACGGCGGCAAGGGATCCGACGCACACTCCGCCGGCGTCATCGGCGATACGGTGGGGGATCCGCTTAAGGACACCGTTGGACCTTCGCTGGATATCCTGATCAAGATCATGGCGACGATCTCTCTGATTACGGTCTCGATTTTCGGCGAGTATAACCTGATGCGGCTTTTCTTCTGAGATAATCAGCTGAACGCGGGGGCGATGATTGTGGAGCCCAGAGAGCCGCAGGCGGTTGTTCTGGAATTATGGCAAAAACGGCAGGCTCTGCGCGAGCAGGGCCGGTTGCCCCAGCGAGTTGTGCTTTCAATGCAAAACTACCGTCTGCTGCAGCAGTATCACGCTGCACTCGGCGAGCTGCCCAACCCCGACATCGACTACATTACCCGCTATACCGTCTTTGATCTGCCTGTCTACATCGACGACAACGTCGAGTGCAACGTTGAGTAGAGCGCCTGCGGCAGGATGGTCAGCGGTGTCCTGCGCAGCGCCTCAAGAGCGGCTGCAAGCTGTGCTGGGGCGTAAATGCCGGCGGCCGGTGTGCCGGGAACAAATGCGGCCAAATGTTGGCTCAATAGCGCGTCGGCTGAGCGGCTGGTCAGCAGCCGTTCGAGCAGCGTTGGCTTGTGCTGCGGGTAGAAGCGCACGCCCGGGGAGCTGACTCCGGCAATAGCAGCTGCGCGATCGACAGCCTGCGGCAGGCCCCCGATCTCATCTACCAGGCGCTGCTGCACAGCTTCGGCACCGTCCCAGATCCGACCCTGTCCGAGCTGATGGGCGTGCTCCACGCTTATCTTGCGTGAGGCGGCAACCAGCGTTAAAAAACGCTGGTAGGTGTACTCGATCTCGCGGTCAACGAGCTGCTTCTCGTGAGCGGTCATAGCACGTACCGGTGTGCCGAGGTCTCGGAACGGTCCAGTCTTCAGTGCATGAAACGAGATGCCGAGGCGGTTGAAAAGTTTGGCTGCGGTCATTATCAGGCCGATGACGCCGATGGAACCGGTCAGCGTGGTTCGTTCGGCCAGTATCAGCGGTGCCGCGCACGCTATCCAGTAGCCGCCCGAAGCGGCTACTGTGGACATCGATACTACCAAAGGCTTGCGCTCTCCAAGACGCAGAAGTTCGTGGCGGATCAGTTCGCTGGCGGCAGCCGAGCCGCCCGGTGAGTTGATGCGGAGGACTACCGCGGCACACTTTTTGTTTTCGCGCAGCATTGCGATCTGTTGTACAAGCGAGTGAGAACCAACCGCGTTTCCCATCAACGGGTCGCGACGTGAACGTCCTTCGACAATAGGTCCATCCAGTGCCAGCACCGCAACCTGTTTGCCTCGGCCGTAGCCGCGGCTGCGGATCTTGAGCTGTTTGGCCCGGGTTTTGCCATCCTTCCAGCGCTGTTGCAACTGTTGCAGTGAGACAACCTCGCTGACCCATCCCTGTTCGACTGCTTCGGCATCGTGAAGAACGCGTCCCTGGATAAGTTCGTTGATCTGCGATATCGATTTTGACATTCCTTCGCAAACGGTACGATTGAACTCGCGCTGCTGGACGTCAAAATACTCCTGGTACTGACGGCGTACCGCAGGTTCCAGCGAGTCCGAACGGAGTCCGTCGGCCGCTGACTTGTACGCCCCGCGCTTGAAGACTTCCGCGTGCACGCCCTTGCGCTCGAGCAGGCGTCGCAGGAACACAAAGGTACCGCCAAAGCCGGTCAGCGCGATAGTGCCCAATGGAGCTATATAGCGATAGTTGCAGCCCGAGGCGATGTAGAGCGCCGACTCGCTATAACGTGGGGCGTAAAAATGCAACTCAACACCGCTGTCGCGCAGCGCGACCAGATCACGCCGAATAGCTTCAGCGGCAGAGCTGTAGCTGGGCAGAAAGTCTTCGCGGCATTCGATCAGGGCTCGCTTGACCGCGCGATTACGCCTCAGCGCGTGCAGCGTCGCGCTGAATTCGTTGTAGCAGAAGGCGTGACGGTCCGCCAGGCGCGCTGCCGGCGAATGTCCGGCGTGTGGAATCTCCCTGTAGCGGCCGGAAAGCACAATAGTCGCGTAGCGCATAACCATTTTCCTGCTCAACGAAAACGAGGAATTCGTTCAGCGTCGATGCCCGGCCGCGGCATGTCCTCCAGCGCCCTTTCCAGCTGGCGTTGCGCCTGCTCACGTGCACGGCGTTCCGCAGCAGTTTGAAGCTCTGCCACTCGCCTGTCAACAGCAGCGAGCTGGTCTTCCACGGTGCCCCGATAGGCGTGAGCACGCTGCAGTTGAGCGCCTGCCTCGCCGTGCAGTCGGGTCACGCGATTGTGTAACGGTTCGAGTCTGGAGCGCGCCTGAGCTGCCAGTTGATTGACCTCCTGGCGCAGACGTGCTTCAAACGCAGAGCGCTGTTGTTCTACGTAATCTCGCACGCCGGCGGCAACGTGCTGGTCCAGTGTTGTGCTGCCGCTGAGTGAGGTGATGCGGTCACCGCGCGCAACATAGTCGAACTGCGCGCCAATTGTATCACTGCGCGCTGCGGCGTCCGCGATGATGCGATCTATGATCTCAACTCCGGTTGCGAGCGTAAAGGTCGGATCGCTGACGGTTACATCGGCGCGACCGCGCACCGTTCCATCGCGATCGAGGCTCATCGTGGTGGAGAAGGCCGCCGGGCCGGATAGCTCGCGCAGCGACACTTCGCCGAACGATGCGTGCAGGTCGAGCGGAAGATTGTGCCCGCGATAGGCTAACTGCATGAGATCACCGCTGTAGTGATGCAGAGCAAGCAGAGCGTCAAGCCGATGTTCCTGACCGTCGCGCAGCGTTCGTAACTCTGCGGTAGTAGGTTTGCCTACCAGGCGCGGAGAGCTTGATATTTCGCGCAGCGTGCCGGCCTGAAACAGCCCGCTTTCCTCGCTGCCAAAGGAGATCGAAGTCAGCCCCATGTAGAAGCGCGGCCAGGTAACCGAAGGGTAGACAACGTCAACGCCGCCGGGACGGAACGGTGAACGAGGTTCTCCCGGTTCGCCACTGCGCAGCCGGGCAGCAATTTCCTGCGCCCGCTCACGGTAGCGAAAAAAGTCGGCGAACTGCTGCTGTAACAGCTCGGATACTATCTGCATCAGGAAGGCGGTTGGATCGGCAGTCACATCGGTGATCCGGTCTGTCAGGTAATCCAGGTCGGACGTTATCGCGTCAGCCAGTTCGTCCCAGGTCTCAACCGCCATGGCAGCCTGTCGGCTCAGCTGACTGAGCTCAGACTCGGCAGCGCGAACGGTGCTTTGAATCTCCTCGGCCAGCGTTTCGAGCTCGCGATAGGTTGTTATGGCAGTCTCGATATTGTCGATCTGTTGCACTTGAATCGCGGCAGCGCGTTCAACCGACGCGGAGAGCTGGTCGAGGCGTGCCACGTTGGCTTCGAGGCGCAGCGGAAGTTCGTGCGCGGCCTTGCTAAGTTGCTGTTCGACGTCCTCTATCACCAGCGGCAGGCTGAGTTGCTCGAAATGCTGCATCAGAAACGCCCGTGCGTCCTCGGGGCTGAGTGCAGGTATGGAGATACCTTCCAGCGCTGATGGGCGCGCGGCAGGGTCGCGCGAGGGAGGGGCCCCTTCCAGGCGGCCGGAATCGGCGCGCTCGGTGTTCCAGCGGATATTCTGCACGCTCAGGGTGTGGGCCACAAAGTTGCCTTTGAGCAATTCCAGCAGGTCGATATCTATTGTGCTCGGGCCGATCTCGAAAAGATTGCGCAACGGGCGGTCGCGGTCAGCTACGGTAACAGCGGAGAACGAGAGCGTTCCTGAGAGCAGGCGCAGGTCGAGATCGCGAATCTCGCAGCGAGCTTCGAACGCTGTCTGCAGCGCACGTTCACCGGCCCGGGTCAACACTGCGTTCTTGAATAGAACGTTGAAAACGATAGCGGCGCCGATTACAAGCGCAAGCGCGGCGATACGCCCGGTCTTGAGCGAGCCACGGTTCTTCTTGATCTGTTTTGCCAGCGCCACAACCCGCTTATGTTCTTTCTCACTGAGATCTTGCCGCAGCCGAAACCTGTTCCGCTGGTCGCGCTCGAAAACCGTTTCAAGGAAGCTCCGATCATGAGCCAGGTAGACTCCTTTGACAATCTTCTTCCTGAAGGTCTTCTCACTCAACGGTTTGCGCAGCAGTCGCGGTGTGTTTCGTGGTGTAGCCATGACTTACCTCAGTGCCTGGTATACGGCGGCCCAGTGGCGCGTGGCGCCGGTCAGTCTGGCGACAAGCGGGAGCTTGACCAGAGCCCGTACGGGCTTACTCGACGCCAGAGCCGGAACCAGGTGCAGCCGGAATGTCATGACGGCGGCCCGGCTAAGCAGAAAGACCGGAAACCACACGATTGCCCCAGCTAACAGCCCGCCCATGACAAGCGTGTTGTTGAAACGCGTGAACGGCATCAGCGGCTGGTTGTAGAGGGCAGTGAAAAAATCAGCCAGGGCCGGGTGGGTCAATATGGTGTGTCCGAGATTGTGCAGCAGCGGATCGGCTGCTGCCGAGAACGGCGCCAGCAGCGCCAGCGCAAGCAGAGCCACCGCATGATTGACGCGCAGGAAGAACATTGCTACAAAAATTGTCAACCACAGAAGGTTTGCCCCCGGCAGAAATGTCAGTAACAGCGCTGTAGAGAGTGCTGCGGCTACCTCCGCCGGTTTACGGTTGCTGTAGAGTCCGGCGATGATCTTCGCTATCCATCCTATCACAATAACTCCCCTCGTATGCGATGCATCAATAGTAACGCATTTGGGACGAGAATTCGTCTATTTCGACCAGCGCGCTGCGGTAATCGTGGGTGCGGTTGAGCCTGTCGCGCAGTTCGATTGCGCCTTCAAAGCCCACCAGATAGATCTTGTAGAAGCGCTTCAACACCTCGTAGTTGCGAGCGCCGTTCCATGTCTCCTGGTGCAGACGGATGTGACGCTGCATCAGAGCTATCTTCTGCCGCGGCGTCTGATCGGCGAAGATCTGCGGGTTCTCGCCGAGCGGCGAGAAAAGGTAAGGGTCGCTGAAGACCGCGCGGCCGATCATGACCCCATCAACACCCAGCCGGCTGCACAGGCGGCCGCCTTCTGCTACGCTTCTGATGTCACCGTTGGCGAAGATCAACGTCCGGGGCGCCAGCTGGTTACGTAATGCAACCGTGCGCAGGATGGCAGCGTGGTTGACCGGGCCCTCCGATTCCTGGAACGCCGTTCGAGCGTGAACGGTCAGCAGGTCGATGTCCTGCTGCAGAAGAAAGCCGATCCATTCGTCGGTGACAGGACGGTCAAAACCGATGCGCGTTTTCACCGATACCGGTAGTGTGCGCGAGGGCTGAGATCGGGCGCCTTCGCGGGTAGCCGCTATGATTTCTGCAGCCAGACCAGGATTGATAATCAAGCCCGAGCAGCTGCCCTTATTGCGTATTCTACGCACCGGGCATCCCATGTTGATGTCTATGCCGTTGTATCCCAGCTGGGAGATGATGGCAGCTGCGCGCCGGTAGAGCTCGGGATCGGTGCCCCATATCTGTACGATCAACGGACGCTCGCTGCTTTGGCAACGCATGCGCGCCGGTAGACCGCGTCGCGGATAGGCTGTTACCTGTTCTACGCGGGTGAATTCGGTGAAGAACACGTGCGGCGCCCCGCATTCGATCAGAATGCGGCGGAAGACGGTATCGGTGACGTTTTCCATCGGTGCCAGCGCGTAAACGGGCTTTTGCAGGCTCTGCCAGAACTCAGACACGCGGGTAGTGTACGCTTTTTGTCGCTGTTCGGGAAGAAGCTGGTGCAAATACAATACCCCCCTATAGTACTTGACCGTCTTGTTTGATGGTAGTATGCTTGTGTCGTAATTGATCGTACGACACAATGGAGGATTACCCGTGGGACTATTCGCGAAGAAGAAGAGCCGGATGCTGCTGACCGTGCCTGAGATGAGTTGCGGCCACTGTGAAGCAAAAATTCAGAGCCTGCTCGGTGCTCTGCCGGAGGTCAAAGAGGTCAAGGCTGACTCCAAAAGCAAGATTGCCACACTGAGGCTGAAACAGGACGCCGAGCCATCATTGGATTCAATCAGCGAGGCGCTGTCCGGTTCCGGCTACAGCGCCCAGCTGAAAGCGTGACAGATGACTCGGGCAGCACCGTATGATGGATGAGCGCAAGAAAACACAGGCGGTCTCGCGTCTGCGGCGGATCGAAGGGCAGGTCCGCGGCATTCAAAAGATGGTGGAGGAAGATCGCTACTGCATGGATATTGTAGCCCAGACGCGCGCGGTTGTCTCGGCGTTGCGCGCGGTTGAGGATCTGATTATGGAAAATCACATGAACACCTGCGTTGCCGAGGCGTTTCGCAGCCAGGATTCCTCTCAACAGCGGGAAAAAATCGACGAAGTCATGAGCGTGCTCGCGCAGTTTCGCAAGCACGGCTGAGCCGGTTTGCTGCGGCGGGTCAGCAGGAGCAGCCGCCGCGTGGGCCGGCCACAGCGCCAAAATCAAAACCCAGTATCGAAGATATCTCGTGGTTACAGTCGTGTACCAACGCGGCGTTCTGTTCGCGCGCAGCGATGAAGCGTTGCGCCGCCGCATGGCTGTTGATCTGCGTTTGAAGTTCACGCAGCTCGTTGATGTGCTCTTGGGTCAGGCTGCCGTCGGACTGTTTCTGCTGCAACTGTTGTGCCAGTCCATTATAGCTTTCGCTGAGCCGGACGAACTCCGGGTCGCTTTCGAGTGCCGCTTGGGCGGAGCGAAACTCAATAACGGCCGGATCTTCGAGAAGGGCTGCTGCAAACTCTCTGGTACTGCGCTCGATTGCGCTTTCGGTTTTATCGGACATATGACCCCCGCAGATAACAATAGTTTTGGCCGTCAACCACAGTTGCACGCCGGGCGCGCCAGTGAGGCGAAGTCGAAACCCAACCGCTCGAGCAGGCGGGTATTGATGGAGTGCAGCTCGTCGATCATCGCCTTCTGGGAAGCGAAGAACCGCTGTAACACGGGCTGCTGTGCGACCTCGGTTTCCAGTTCCTCGAGGCGGTGACGCTCGGGAGATCCGCGGTTGTCCCAGTCGGCATTCAACTGCAGCGTCTGGCGCAGTTGCTGCAACTGCTGCAGCAACTGCAGTGCATTGTCGTCAGCGCGAACCGCGTCTACCGCTGCACTGTATTCGCGTACAGCTGCCGTTTCAGCGATTGCGGCGGCGAAGCTACGCGCGGCGCTCTTTATGTGGGTGCGATCGGCGATCGCAGAATCGTTACTCATCGGTTCACCTCGTCTGTGCGTTGCATCGCCGTAATTGTAACAGGATCACCTTTTGATGGGCAACCGGTGCTACCCGCAACAGCGCAGGCGTGATACAATTGGAGCGGAGGAAAACCGCTATGTTTGGTCGTATTGGACCGATGGAACTGATTCTGATCTTCGCAATAGCGTTGATAATCTTTGGGCCAAAGAAGCTGCCCGAGATCGGCAAGGCTATTGGAAGCGCGATTCGCAACTTCCGCCAGCAGAGTAACAAGATTACCGACGAGTTTGAAAATAGCGATGATCAGGTGCAGCGTGATACCCGAGGTGACAAGAACAGCGAGGAGTTGAAAAAGACAGACAGCACAACGGAGAACTAGAGCAGCATGTCAGACTCGGACGTCCAGCTGAGCTTTGTCGAGCATCTCAGTGAGCTTCGCCGGCGACTCATAGCGGTGTTTGTGGTTCTGATCGGTGGCAGCGCGGGCTGTTACGTTTTCATCGATCACATCGTTGATCGGCTGCTGGCTCTGGCCAGCGGAGCTGAATTTGTTTATCTCGCGCCGCCGGAGCTTTTCCTGGCGTACCTTCGGTTGTCGATCACCTTTGGAGTGGTCATTACGCTGCCGTTCACGCTGTTGCAGATCTGGTTATTTGTCAGGCCCGCGCTGTCACGTGCGGAAAAGACGGCCACCGGGTTTGTGCTGATTGCAGGTACGGCCTTCTTTGCCGCCGGCGCGTACTTCGCCTACACGGTCATACTGCCGATCACGCTGCGGTTTTTCGTCGGCTACGCCACCCGGTCCATCGAGCCGCTGTTTTCTTTTGGAAGCTACGTCGGTTTTGTCAATTCGATCTTGCTGGCGTTCGGTATTGCCTTCGAGCTGCCGGTGGTAATAGTGATGCTGGCGCGTATCGGCCTGGTATCGCCGGCGGCGCTGCGGCGCGCACGCGCCTACGTATTCCTGGCACTGGCGGTTACCTCGGCGCTGCTGACGCCGCCCGATGTAGTTTCTCAGCTGCTGCTGATCGGCCCGATGATGGCGTTGTACGAACTGAGCATAGTGCTGGCACGCCTATTCGCCGCCCGTCGACAGCGCGAATTGGAGCGCACGCTGGAAGCGTGACCGGGTTTATGGGCGGGTATCAGGCCGCCTGGCAACCGGTTTCCGCTGCGCTATCCCTGTTGAGACTGCAGCACCTCGGCGATCTCGTCTGTTGATAGCACTTTGCCGAACTTCTGCACCTTTCCGTCAATGGCGAGGCCCGGCGTGCGCATGACGCCCATTTCAACGATCTGATCGCTGTCGGTTACCTTCTGGAAATCTGCTTCGATACCGAGTCTCTGAACGGCCTCGCGTGCGTTCTTCTCCAGGTTGTGACAGTTGCTGCATCCCGGTCCCAGGATCTGAATTGTCATGAGCTTCCTCCGTGTAGCTATGTTCTTATATTTGGCAATATAGCCAAACAGAAGCCTTGTGTCAAGCACCTGAACCGCGTTCAGCGCAGAACCAACTTGTAACATGGTGTGGCTGCTGTTACACTTAAGACTGGTTGTAGATGCGGCGGCCTCAGCCGCGCGCCTCGGACTGCAGCAGCAAACCATTGGTATGGCAGTATGCACAACACACTCACGCTGGGAATCGACATAGGCTCCACATCGCTGTCTGCGGCGGTGTTGAATGCAGACGCCACGATTGTGCTGAAGTTCAGCACCGCACACGGGGGAGATATCCCCGCTGCGCTCGAACAGCTCGATAGAGAAATGCATCGCAACGCCGTGACCGTGACCGGAGGCTGCGCGGTAAGCGGCAAGCTCTCTGCGGCACTGCGCAGCGACATGCAGGTCGACTCGCGGCTGGCAACTATTCGATCTGCGCGGCAGCGCTATCCGGAGGTACGCGCCATTTTACTGGTGGGCGGCGAGCAGTTCTGTCTGATCTGTTTTGACCCCGACGGAAACTACCACAGCGTGCGCACCAACACGTCGTGCGCCGCGGGTACCGGCGGCTTTCTGGATCAGCAGGCGGGACGGCTTGCGCTGCAAGGCAGTGCCCAGCTTGCCGGAATTGCGCTGCAGAATCGTGATCCGGTGCCGCTTGTCGCCACGCGCTGTTCGGTATTCGCCAAGACCGATCTGATTCACGCGCAACAGGAAGGTTACTCGCTGTCGGCCATCAGTGAGGGATTGTGTCGTGGTATGGCGCGTAATATCGCGGACACCCTGTTCAAAGGTACAGACCTCGAAGGACCGGTGCTTTTCACCGGGGGCGTAGCGTTCAATCAGGCGGTCTGTCGCGAGATTCGCCAGGTGCTCCCGGTTGATATCGTTGTTGACGATTTAGGGCTCTACCAGGGAGCCATTGGTGCGGCGCTATGGCTGATGGATAGTCCGCCGCAACAGCCTTCGACGCTGAGCTGCAGCAGCGAGTTGCATCGGATGCGTGAACCTGACCGTTCAACCTTCTATCCTGCGCTGACGCTGCAGCACTCGGACTATCCCGACTTCTGCAGCTACCGCAGCTACCGCTACATTACGTCGAAGGCGGAAAGTGACCGAAGCGCTCTGACAGTTGAGGTCGACCTGTATCGGGAATGGCCGTCGCTGCTGGACGCCTACCTGGGTATAGATATCGGCTCAACCAGCACCAAATCCGTGCTGACAACGCTGGACGGCAGTGTGCTGGGCGGGTTCTATACGCGTACCGCCGGGCAGCCGTTACGCGCGCTGCAGGCGCTGTTCGAGTCGATCAGTGACGCAGCTTCTCGTGAGGAGTGTCGTATATCGATACACGGGAGCGCTACCACCGGGTCGGGCCGTAAATTTATCGGGCAGTTGATAGGCGCCGACGAGGTGATGGATGAGATCAGCGCTCACGCGCGCGCCGCGTGCCAGTTGAACCCGGATGTAGACACCATTATTGAGATCGGCGGGCAGGACGCCAAATTCACTACCCTGCGAAATGGGCGGGTGAACTTCTCGGTGATGAACAATGTATGCGCAGCGGGAACCGGCAGCTTTCTCGAAGAACAGGCCAAGCGCCTGGGTGTATCGATAGAGGATTACCAGGCTCATAGCGTTTCGGTGCGTGCGCCACTGGTCAGCGGCCGCTGCACAGTCTTCATGGAACGCGACGTCAACCACCTGCTGGCAACCGGCCACACTGTTGACGAGGTCCTGGCCGCCGCCGTCCACGCGGTACGCGAGAACTACCTGCACAAGGTTGCGGTCGAGAAGAACATCGGCAAGGTGATCTTTTTCCAGGGAGCCACAGCCAGGAACCGGGCGCTGGTTGCTGCGTTTGAGCAGCGCCTGGGGCAGCCAATTCTGGTATCGCGCTGGTGTCATCTCACCGGAGCCCTCGGCGCTGCTCTGTCGCTGGTTGATTCGCAGGTGATTTCGGACCGGTTTGTTGGTCTGGAGCTCTACCGGCGGTCTATTCCACTGCGTCGCGAAGTATGCTCGCTGTGCACCAATCACTGTAAACTGACGGTTGCCGATCTGGAGCAGCGCAGTGTTGCCTTCGGGTTTCTCTGCGGACGCGACTACGGCAGCGCCCAGTACGTAAACCGCAATAGCAGCGGTTTCGATCTGCTGCGCGGACGGCGCAGAGCGGAGCGGCGCGCACGCAGCACGTGCGAATCCGTGAGTGCTTCTCCTGCGGCCGGCGAGGGCCGGAGTTCCGATCAGGCGGTTATCGGACTACCCGATGCTCTGTTTATGAGCGATGACCTGGCGTACTGGCGCTATTTTTTTGAGCAGCTTGGCATAGCAACACGTAGCAGCAGCGGCCTCGGTAATGCCGCTCAGCGCGGCAAGGCGCTGGCGGGAGCCGAGTTCTGTGCTCCGATGAGCGCACTTTTTGGACACGCCGCGGCTCTGCTGGATGAAGTAGACTTCCTTTTTGTGCCGTTCTACCTCGAGCAGAAACCCGGTGCTAACGGCGAACGGCGCAAGTACTGCTACTATTCTCAGTATGTCTCCGCTCTGATTGCCCACGGTTACCAGCAGAGCCGGATAGTGTCGCCGCTTGTTGCCTCACGCTACTCGATGTTTCACCTCATCGGCGAGCTGCACCGGGCGCTGTCGGTACTGCCGGATCATCGTCCGCGCTACCATCAGATCGCCGTGGCTGTCCAGCGCGCGGGCGAGTTTCGACAACGGCGCGAGGACGCGTTGCGGCAATTGTACCGCGACAAGCGCAGCGCGGCTGACCGCCTTGATGTTGTGTTGCTCGGTCGGCCGTACACGGTGCTGCAGTCGGGCATGAACAAGGGCATCCCCGATATCCTGGCAGCGATGGGTGTGCGGGTATTTTACCAGGACATGCTCGAATGCGACCAACAGAGTCTGGAGAGCATCGCAGCGTTGCTGCAGGAGATCAACTGGAACTACGCAGCAACAATACTGAAGGCCGCCTGGACCGCGGCGCGCACTCCCGGTCTCTACCCGGTGATGTTGACGTCGTTCAAGTGTGGTCCTGATTCGTTTGTGTCGGAGTACGTCAAGCGCATCATGGACGCCCACGACAAGCCCTATCTGGTACTCGAACTCGATGACCACGATTCACGCGTGGGATACGAAACCCGGATAGAGGCAGCGTTGCGCGCGTTCGGTAATCACCTCGAACAGACAAACCACAGCGATTCTACAAGCGCCGTGCGCAGCTACGGCGCAATCAACCCACGCTATCTTCGCCGGCCACCGCGCGACAGAACGCTGGTGCTGCCCAACTGGGATAATCTCGCAATTCCCTTGATTGCCGCAATAATGAGCGCACACGGTTACCCTGCGGTTGCGATGCAGGAATCCGAACAGAGCATTCGACGCAGTTTGCGCTGGAATAACGGACAGTGCATTCCGCTGAACGCCCTGGTTGAAGGCTTCGAGTGCACTATCCGCAACCGCGGGCTTCAGCCGCAAGATAGCGCATTGTGGGTTCCTGCCGGCGAGTTCTCGTGCAATATCAAGCTCTTTCCGCATCACATTCAAGGGATCCTGGCTGACTATCCGGGACTGCAGCGGGCTGCGGTCTACCTGGGCAACATGACGTTCATGGACCTCTCGCCGCTGATTACGGTAAACGCCTACCTTGCGTATATGTTTTCCGGACTGCTCAGGCGCATTGCCTGCAGAATCCGACCGTACGAACGCCAGCGCGGGCAGACAGACCGGGCGTTGGCAGAGGCCATGTCGATCCTGCACGACGTGTTCAGTGACAACAGAAGCAACAAGACACAGGCGGTGGGCGAGATCATAGAGCTGTTCGATGCGATCCCCTACGACCAGGAGGAACGGCGTCCCAAGGTTGCGCTGTTTGGCGATGTCTACGTACGCGACAACGAGGTAATGAACCAGGATGTTATCGGGTACATCGAGCGTAACGGAGGCGAGGTTGTCACCATGCCGTTTCACGAGTTCACGCGAATGACCTGTGACGTCTATTTTCGCCGATGGGGCCGTGACGGCCGGCTCGGTCGGCTTCTGATGTTGAAACCCGTGATGGCATCGCTTGCGACCATGGAGCGCTGGTACTACCGGCGTTTTGAAAAAGTGATCGGCGAGCCTATCAATCGCTTCAGCCAGAATCCCGCCGATATCCTGGACCACTTCGGTGTCCGCCTCGACCATGAGGGTGAGTCGCAGGACAACCTGCTCAAGACCTGGTACATCACGCAGCAACACCCCGACCTGGCGCTCTTTGTGCAGCTCAATCCCGCGTTCTGCTGTGCCGGCCTGGTCACCGAGGCAATGAGCGGAAAAATCGAAGCGGTGACCGGTGTCCCGGTGCTCTCGGTGACCTACGACGGTACCGGTGGCTTCAAGAACGATGCGATACTTCCGTACCTGGCGTACCCGCCTGCGCGTCGCGGCAGAAGCGGCCTTGCCGCCGCGCCGCAAGTAACGCGGTCGAGTGAGTGGCCGGTTGCGTGACCGTATCCCGGAGGCTGCATCTGCCGCAGTGTAGTCTGGCTATCGTTTCAGTCCACCTGCAGCGTAAAGCCGAGCCAGACCTGGACCGGCTGATCGGAGAACGTCAGCCTGGGATAGAAATCGAGTCCTGGAGAGATCTGCAGGAATAGCTCGATGAAATCGTCCAGCAGCAGGTACTGCACGGCGAGAGGCAGGCGGATGCCGCCTTCGACGCTGGCGCTGTCATCCTCGGGCAGCAGAAGCTTGGTGTAGGCGCCGATCCCCAGTGAAATGTGAATGTCTTCGACAATCGGGCGCGAGTTTACAAAGCGGTAGTCGAGGCTGCCGAATACGTACTCTTTGCCTTCGGTGAAATCGTAGCCGGCTTTCACCTCCCACGGTACGGGGCGGAAGACCAGCACTGCGTTGGGCAGCCCGAAGCCGAGACCAACCCGGGTCTCACGGGCGTAGAGCGCGCTGTGAGCGGTTGTCAGCAGTATCAGCAATACCAGAACTATGACTGCGTGCTTTTTCACGATACGTACTCCTGATGGATATTTGGTCCTGCAGCTACAGTATCGGCGACCCGCTCGGCCGGCTGAAGCGGCTGAGCGATAGCTGGAATCAAGCCGTCTAGAGCCGGTCAACCCACTCGATATAGCCTTCAATGTCGCATTTTCGTCTGAGCCCGTTGGCGTTCATGCTGCGCACCGTACCAAATATCTCGCGCTCGGGCCACGGCCGGTCGTGCAGTCCGAAGAGCCACCCCACGTTGGCCCATGAATTGGGATCGCGTCCATCGAGAAAGTACTTGTTGTTGAGGCGCAGCGCAATGTCAAACGCCTGTTCGGGCTCGGATGTCCAGCCAATAATCTGCTTGCCCCAATACATGCGCATATAGTTGTGCATGAAGCCGGTCTTGCGCATCTCGTTCATAGCCGCGTTCCAGTACCGATCCTCGGTAGCGGCAGCCTCGAGGGTTTGCTGGTCGTAGATTGCCGGACGGCGGTCCCCGGCGTGCGAGGTCAACGTCTGGCGCGCCCACTCGGGCAGCGTGGTGTAGCGATCGTAGGATGGTTCCCACTCAACGTAGTTGTGCGCCAACTCGCGCCGTACACAGAGCTCTTCTAGATAGGCGCGCTGGTTTTCGATCAATCCGTTGTCCTGCGGATGATCCGCGCCAATAAGGTTGTCAAAAGAGAGCTGCTCGTCGGAGGGCCGGTCGCTGTGCTGAACCTGCAACACCTCCAGCGCCAACCTGACCGGAGAGATGTGACCGAAATGCAGGTACGGGCTCATTGTCGAGACCGCCTGCTGCTTGGGCTCGTTACGGAAATTTGCGTAGCTGAAAAAAGCGTCTGAGAGAAAACTGCGCATACGGCGCAGTGCTTCCTGTTGTCCGCCGTGGAAATGGTGTGAAACCGCTTGCAGCGACCGATCCAGCTTCAGCTGTTCCAGAAGACGGTCTATATCACTGAGTTCAATCGGTTCCAGAGAGCGCGGCAGTTTGAATCTGGGCTCCGAACGCCGGGCTTGCAGTCCGGGTACCGGCCGGCAGTAGGTGGAAAAAAGCCGGCGCAGCTTGGGGCGGATGGTACGCGCAGCATATTCGCGCTTCTGCGACGCAACGTGTAGCGGTACAATCAAGTTGGTATCGACGCTTATCAGCGAACATGCGATCGAATCAGCCAACTCCTTGCGCCACGTGCGCGGTGTGCGCAGGTAGGCTCGTTCGGTTACCACCACTGCAGCGTCGATTGCCAGCTGTGACACAAGTTCAACCGGGTCACCGTGCAAACAGAGAAAGGTGATCGAACGCTGTTTGAGCCCCGCCGCAACGTCCTGCAGGCCTTCAATCATGAAGCGGTAATGGCGCAGGTTTGCCTCGGGATAGCTGTCGGTCAGGCAGAAGAGTACCAGCGGAGGCAGATCGAGCTCGTTGGCGCGCTCGATGGCGTATTCCAGCGCATGGTTGTCATCCACGCGTTGCGCGCCCTGCATCCAGTAGAGAACATAGCGCCCCGAACGGCGTTGCGTCTGTTTGAGAACCTCGACGCGATCGGGGTGTATCTCGGGGTTCAAGTCCATCACGCGCGCTCCGTTGCGTCTGCGCTGACCGCGTCTTGCAGCAAATCGCGGATAGCTGACGGTGTCAACGGGACCCGGCTCTGCTTGAGGCGGGCAGAACGCTGCAGCGTCTCTATCAGCTGCTGCACCCACAGAGCTTCAATGATTCCCGGCCGGTGGCTGCGATTGTGGTGCAGTGCGAAGAGGAACTCGGCTATTGAAGCCAGGTGGCAGCGCACCCAGCCCATGGCAAACTTGGGCCCGGGGAACGCTGCTGCAGGCTCGGGGTAACGTTGTCCCACGTCGATGCGCGTCCAACCGCGCTCTCCACCTAATGGCGCGT
>SKLB01000174.1 GCA_007123465.1 Spirochaetales bacterium | reverse complement strand
GCCCGAGAAATAGTGAAGGATTGTGCCGCCGCCGGCGGTACACACGAGGAGGATACGTGGCAGTAGTGACCATGAAGAACCTGCTTGAGTCCGGTGTGCACTTTGGCCATCAGACCAAGCGCTGGGACCCGCGCATGAAGAAGTTCATCTTCGCCGAGCGCAACGGGATCCACATTATCGACCTGCAGAAAACGATAGTCTGCATCAAGGACGCCTACGACGCGGTGCGCAAGGCCGTTCTCGAGAACAAGTCCGTGCTGTTTGTCGGAACCAAGAAACAGGCTCAGCAGGCTATCCAGCGCGAAGCCGAGCACTGCAGCATGTTTTACGTCAACCACCGCTGGCTTGGCGGCATGCTGACCAACTTCTCTACCATCAAGCGCTCGCTGATGCGGCTCAAGAAGATCGACAAGATGGAAGTAGACGGTACCTTCGAGAGTCTGACCAAGAAAGAAGTTGCACGTCTCAACAAAGAACGCGCACGACTGGAGAAAAACCTGGGTGGCATCAAAGAGATGAAGGAGCCGCCCGGAATCGTCTTCGTGATTGATACACGCAAAGAGTCCATTGCGGTTGCCGAAGCGCAGCGCATGGGAATCCCGATTGTGGCGGTTGTTGACACCAACTGTAACCCCGAAGGTATCACCTATCCGATCCCGGGTAACGATGACGCAATCCGCGCCATCAATCTGTTCACGTCGATCATCTCCAAGGCGGTGATTGAAGCCGATAACGAGATCGGCCTTGAAGTCATCGAGCATCTCCAGGAAGAGGATCTCGAAGACTCTGCGCCGGCAGCCCCGGCTGAAGAAGAACCGGCCGCTGCGCAGGACGACGATGAGACCGCAACCGAGACTGCTGAGGCTGAAGAAACAGTCGCCGCAACCGGGGAAGAGGCCGTACCGCCGGCCGCCGAGATTGAAACCGCGCCGGTTGCAGAACAGGTAGCCCAGGAAGACCAGGCTACTGACGAAGGGTTTGCCGCAGAGGACTACTCTGAGTACGATCCGAGCGAAGACGAAGCCGCCAAACAGGCACGCGAAGCGGCCAAAGAAAACCTGACACCGGAAGAGGCGGTAGCCGAGGACGCGGGCATAGACCAGGAAAAATTTTACGAAGAACCGTAATCGGTTCTCGATACACACAGAGGAGATACACGTGGACATCAAAGCATCCGACGTGAAGAAACTGCGAGATAAAACCGGCGCCGGGATGATGGACTGCAAGAAGGCACTGGTGGACGCCGGCGGGGATGCCGCCAAGGCTGAGAAGATTCTCAAGGAACTGGGCCTGGCCGCGGCCGCCAAGCGCATGGGGCGCGCAACCAACGAGGGACGTATCTTCACCCGCGTAACGGCAGACAAAGCCGGGATCCTGGAGCTCTCCTGCGAGACCGACTTTGTGGCGCGCAACAACGATTTCATCGCGCTCGGTAAGCGCCTGCTCGAAACCATGATGGACAAGGGACTCAGCGCGGACTCGGAGGAGGTCAACACTGAGATCAAGAACGCGATCAGTACCATCAAGGAAAACATGGCGCTGCGCAGGTTCGAATCGCTGCCGGTAGCCCCCGGAGAAACCGCGGTGGACTATATCCACGGCGACGGCGGCAATATCGGTGTATTGGTCAAGGTCAAGGCCGACGGTGATGCCTCAGACAGTGAAGCGGTCAGGCAGTTTGCCTTTGACCTCGCACTGCACGTAGCAGCATTCCGTCCGGCATACCTGTCTGCAGAGCGGGTGGAGCCGAGTTATCTTGCGGAGCAGGAATCAATCTTTCTCAAGCAGGCACAGAACCTTGATAAGCCCGAGAACGTGGTGCAGGGAATCGTCAAAGGCAAAATGAAGAAACACCTGGCGGAGATATGCCTCGTTGATCAACCCTTTGTCAAAGATGACAAGAAATCGGTGGCCCAGATGGCTGCCGAGGTCGGCAAAACTGCCGCTACAACGGTGAGCGTAGTCGACTATCGCTACTACCGCGTTGGCGAGGACGCCGACTAAGACGCGAATCTGCCGCCCTCGCGCTGAGTGCGGCGGTGCAGTTGAAACGGAGAGTGCAAAACATGGACCAGGTACAGAAACAGACTGAAGTACGCATGAAGAAGTCGGTGCACGCCCTGGAAGAGGAGTTCAACACCATCCGCACCGGACGGGCGTCCGCGGCGCTGTTCGACAAGATCAAGGTTGAATACTACGGCAATCCCACACCGCTCAACCAGGTTGCCACCATTTCGGTTCCCGAAGCGCGGCTGGTAGTAATTCAGCCATGGGACAAGGGAATCATCTCCGACATCGAGAAAGCAATTCAGAAGTCCGAGCTATCGGTCAATCCTTCCAACGACGGCAAGGTGATTCGCATCAATATCCCGCCGTTGACCGAAGAACGGCGCAAAGAATACGCCAAGGTCGCCAGAAATATGGCGGAGCAGGCGCGCGTTGCGGTGCGTAACATTCGCCGCGATGCCAACGATGAACTGAAGAAGCAGGAAAAGGACGGCGACCTCTCCGAAGACGAACTCAAGCGCGCTGAAGACGAGATACAGAAACTGACTGATAAGTACGTCGAAGAGATCAATCAGGCGCTCGAGTCAAAAGAGAACGAGATTCTGGAGATCTAATGGCAATTGACGGGCCCCGCGAGCCGGATAACGTCCCGACGCACGTAGGGATTATTATGGACGGCAACGGACGCTGGGCCAGTTTGCGCAACCTGCCTCGCACCAGTGGTCACCAGGAGGGCCTCGAAGCAGCCAAGCGCATAGTGCGCGCCGCTGCGGACAGCGGTACGCGCTATCTGTCACTTTACGCCTTCTCTACCGAGAACTGGAATCGAACCCCCGATGAGATTCGGTTCCTGATGGGTCTGGTGACCGGCTATCTGCGCAAGGAACAGCCGTTCTACGAGGAAGTCGGCGTGCGCGTGGTGCACAGCGGAGACCTCAAGCGCCTCCCGCGCGCCGTCCAGAGCGAAGTAAAAGCTGTGATGAAGGACACTCGTGACTTCGAGCAAATCATCGTGAACCTTGCCCTGAATTACGGCGGACGTGACGAGATCGTGCGCGCTGCAGATCGCGCGTGGCAACAGCGAACAGCCGACCGATCCGGCGGCCCGCTGACCACCGCAGAGCTGCAGCGCCATCTGGATCTGCCCGAGTTTCCCGACCCCGACCTGATTATCCGTACCGGCGGAGAGCGCCGCTTGAGCAATTTCCTGCTCTGGCAGTGCGCCTACTCGGAGCTCTACTTCTCAGATAAACTCTGGCCGGACTGGGACCACGATGACTTTGCCGCCGCCGTTTCCGACTACCGCAGCCGCAAGCGCAACTTCGGCGGTTCACGATGAAGAACGTTATTACCCGTCTGCTTATGTTTGCCGTTGGCGTTCCCGGCCTGATCGGCGCGGTGCTGCTGCTGCCCAACCACTTTCATCTGCCGTTCAATCTGCTTGTGGTGCTGGTGGCCGGGATCAGCGCCCGCGAACTGGCCGAAATCCTGGCCGCGCGCCCCAACAGCTACCGCCTGCGTGCTTCGGCGGCCATGGCGCTTGGAATGGCTCTGCCGGCGGCAACTCTGACAGCGCTGTTTGCCGGAGAATCACTGATTGTGGTGCCCGCATCCCTGACTGCTCTGGCAGCGGTTCTGCTGGGGTTTCAGGGGTTCCGGCGCCAGGAACCGGGTTTCAAACGCATCATTCCGGCAGTGGGAACTTCGTTCTTCCTGCTGATTTATCCCGGCCTGTTTGCTTCCTACATTGTGATGCTCTCGACCCTGCCGTTTTCTACCGTTATCATCCTTCTTTTCCTGGCAACGGTCTATCTCAATGACTCGCTGGCTTACGTGATCGGGATGCTGTTTGGTACACGCAACCAGCAGCTGGTGCCGATAAGCCCCAACAAGAGCCTTGAAGGCTTTGTCGGGGGCTTTGTTACCTCCATACTGGCGGTAGTTGTGGCCGGCTATTTCTTCCCGCAGGTACTTCCCGGCAGTGTATGGCGCAGAGTTGTACTGGGCGCCGCGGTCGGCGGGGCAGCGATGATCGGCGATCTGGCCGAATCGGCGCTCAAGCGCTCGGCACTTGTCAAGGATTCGGG
>SKLB01000227.1 GCA_007123465.1 Spirochaetales bacterium | reverse complement strand
CAGGGACAAACCGGCGGCAATTCTGGACAACGCGCGCGAGGTCTACGAAGAGATCGCTCACGAGCTCGGCCTCGAGAACGTGGATCCAGAACAGGACAATGAATAGCCGCAACATCCTGCTGGACCTGGCGTACGACGGTACCAATTTCTGCGGCTGGCAGCTCCAGCGCCGTGATCGAACCGTGCAGGGCGAGCTCGAGCGTGCGCTCAGCCAACTGCACGGCGCGCGCGTTGTGCTGTACGCCGCCGGGCGCACCGACAGCGGTGTGCACGCCAACGAGCAGCGCGCCAACTTCCACACAACCATGGAATCGATACCCAGCGAGCGCTTCCGTGACGCGATCAACAGCAAGCTGCCGCTGGATGTCAGGGTGCTGCGCAGCCGTCAGGTGGCCGACGATTTCCACGCGCGCTACGACGCTGTGCTGCGGACCTACCATTATCAGCTGCTGGTATCACCGGTTCAGCTGCCGCGCTACCGCAACTACTGCCATCGCATCAGCCGCGCACCGGATATCGGGGTGCTCAACCGTCTGGCGGCGCAGCTGGTTGGAGAGCACGACTTCTCATCGCTGGGCCTGCCGCCCAGAGAGGGAGGGCACGCTGTGCGGCGGGTAGAGAGTGCGGCTTTTGTGCCGCGGCCGCCGTTCATTGTGTTCCAGATATCCGCCAACGCCTTTCTGTGGAAGATGGTGCGCACAATTGTCGCTACGATTCTGGCGTGCGAGGCTTGCGGCGAGACCGCCTTTGTGGATATTCTGCAGGCACGGGACCGCAGTCGCGCGCATCTGGCGGCGCCGGGGCGCGGGCTGTTCCTGCACAAGGTGCGCTATCGTGAATCACTCGCTATTGACTGAGCTGGACACTATCCTCGATTTGCTGACCGATCACGTGGAGGCCGGCTACCGGCGGCAGCGCCCGACCGCTATCGCGGCGGCGCAATATGACGGCGCCACAGCGGCACCGGCTGCCCTGTCTGCCGGTGGCAGGGCCGCCGAGCTGCGTGAACTGGAACAGCAGGTGCGCTGCTGTACGCTCTGTCCGCTGCACCAGGGCCGCACCCACGGTGTTCCGGGAATCGGCGTGCTGGATCCGCTGGTGATGGTTATCGGCGAGGGCCCGGGGGCCGAGGAAGACCACAAAGGCGAGCCGTTTGTAGGAGCCGCCGGCCGCTACCTGGACAAGTGGCTGGCGGCAATTGATCTATCGCGCGCCAGCAACGTCTACATCACCAACATCGTCAAGTGCCGGCCTCCCAACAATCGCGATCCGCTGCCGGCGGAGAGCCGGGCGTGCGCGCCCTACCTTGCGCGACAGATCGAGCTGGTGCGGCCGCGCGCAATACTGAGTGTAGGGCGGGTCGCGGCGCAGCTGTTGCTGCAGAAGGAAGACGGGATCGGCAAGCTGCGCGGACGCAGCTGGAAGTATCGCGATATACCGCTTGTTGCAACCTATCACCCCAGCGGAGTGCTGCGTAACGATCAGTGGCGCCGACCGGTGTGGGAGGATCTCAAGCGGCTGCGCGAGCTGCTCGACAGCTCCCGATGAGCCGTTACCTCGACCTGGCGTTCAACCTTCCCCTGAGCGGCAGCTTCACCTATCGGGCCCCCGAGAAGGAATGCGCGGTCGGCTGCCGCGTGGTGGCTCCGTTTGGCCACCGCTCGCTGGCCGGAGTTGTGGTGCGACAGCGCGACAGCCTGCCGGCTGCGCTCGCCGATCCCGCGGCGGTCAAGCCGGTTACGCGCGTGATTGACGCCGAACCGCTGTTCGATCAGCACTACCTGGAGCTGGCACAGTGGGTGGCGCGGCTCTACCTGTGCTCATTGGGCGAGGCGCTGGCGGCAATGCTGCCCGGCGGCCGGCGCGACAGCGAGTCGCCGGCGCTGCCGGCCGATGAGACACCCAGCGCCGAACCGCTGCAGCTTTCGGATGAACAGATCGCCGCGGTGGAGGCGATCAACTCCACCAGCGCTGGTTTGTTCTATCTCTACGGTGTGACCGGATCGGGCAAGACCGAGGTGTTTCTGCAGGCTGCCGAGCGCGTCCTGCAACAGGGCCGCGGGGTGATCTACCTGGTGCCGGAGATTGCGTTGACGCATCAGCTGGTTGAAACCGTGCATACCCGCTTTGGTACGCACACAGCCGTGCTGCACTCGCGCCTGACCCCGTCGCAGCGGTTAAAGCAGTGGAAACGCATCCGCAGCGGCCAGGCTCCGGTGGTGGTGGGGGCGCGCAGCGCGGTGTTTGCCCCGCTGCCGCGTCTGGGAATGATCATCGTTGACGAGGAACACGAGGGGTCCTACAAGTCGGGGTCTACGCCGCGCTACCACGCGCGCCAGATTGCAATGAAGCGCTGCGCCGACGAGCAGGCAAGCCTGGTGATGGGTAGTGCAACCCCGTCGGTTGAAGCGTGGCACCTGATGCAGCAGCAACGCATTACTCGGCTGACGCTCTCCCGCCGCCTGGCCGGTGGTTCGATGCCGGCTATCGAGGTTGTGGACTTGAAGCCGGTAAACGGAACGCTCTCGCGCGAGCTGACCGCGGCAATCGAGCAGACCCATCGCCAGGGGCAGCAGACGATCCTGTTTCTCAACCGGCGCGGGTTCACCCACTTCTTCTTCTGCCGCAGCTGCGGCTACAGCATGCGCTGCACGCGCTGCTCGGTTTCGCTGACCTTTCATCAGAGCCGTAACTCGATGGTCTGTCACTACTGCGGCTACCAGACGCGGCCGGTGAGCGTGTGCCCTGATTGCGGCTCGCTGGACGTAGGCTACTCGGGGTTTGGCACAGAAAAGGTCGAGCAAGAGGTGCGTAAGCGCTTTCCGTCGCTGCGGGTGCAGAGGATCGATGCCGACAGCATCAAGAAACGCGGTGTGCTCGAGCAGGCGTTGAGCGAATTCCGCGCTGGAGCGATCGATATCCTGCTGGGCACGCAGATGGTTGCCAAGGGGCTCAATTTCCCCGGCGTGAAGCTGGTTGGTATTATTCACGCCGATACCGGTCTTGCGCTGCCGGACTTTCGCGCCGCCGAGCGCACCTTTGGCCTGATTGTGCAGGTGGCCGGGCGCGCCGGGCGCTACCGGCCGGACGGACGTGTGATCATCCAGACGCTGCGTCCTGGTCACGATGCCATCCGGCGTGCGGCAAGCGGCGACGTTGAAGGGTTCTACGCTGCCGAGATGGCCATCCGCCAGCAACTGGCGTTTCCGCCGTTCTCGCGCATCATCCGGCTGGTGGTGCGCAGCCGCAGCCGCGGCCAGGCTCAAGGCAGCGCGCAGCAGCTGGTCGATCAGCTGGCTCCGCTGATGCGCGACGGCTCCGAGGTCCTGGGACCCGCAGAGTGCCCGCTGGCGGTTATCTCGAGCAACCACCGCTATCAGCTGATCTGCAGGCTGCGCTCGTTCGACCGGGGTCACGCGGCGGTCCGCGATGTAGTCAGGCAGAGCAAGTCGCTCTCCGGTGTTTACATCGAAATCGACGTCGATCCCGTGAATTTATTGTGATTTAGAATTAGACTCATTCCAGGAAGGAATCAGCCCGTGAAATCACTGTGTTGCGCTATTGCCGGCCGTACGCTGCCGCTGGTGACCGTTGTGGCGGCGCTGCTGGCGTTCAGCGGTTGTGCATCGCTGGATCACGTAATCGGCGGAGTGGAACGCAGACGCGTTCCCGACGAGCGTACGATAGTTGCCGGCCTTATCGAGGCGCTGGAGGTTGGCAGCCGCAACAGCGTGGAGCGGGGCTCGGCACTCGACGGTTTCTACGCTGACCCGCTGATTCGGATTGCGCTTCCCCGGGAACTGACCGAGGTCGATCGGCGCTTGCGCCGGCTTGGGTTTGAGCGCCAGATGGATGACTTCCAGCTGCGCATGAACCGCGCCGCTGAAGCTGCCACCGCTGAGGCCGGCGAGGTGCTGCTGCGAGCGATTCGCGCTATGACTTTCGAGGATGCGCGCGGCATTCTCGGCGGCCCCGAAGACGCGGCCACGCGCTACTTTGAGCGTACCACCCGCGCTGAGCTGTCCGAACGCTTTGAGCCGATTGTGGTGCAGGCGATGGATCAGACCGGTCTGACGCCGCTGTTCCGTTTTGTGATCGACAGCTATAACCGTCTGCCGCTGGTGGAGCCGGTAAGCTTCGATGTCGATAATTATGTGGTTGACGCAACGCTCGACGGGCTGTTTGTGCTGATTGCCGAACAGGAGCGCGCCATTCGTACCGATCCGGCCGCGCGGGTGACCGACCTGCTGCGGCGTGTATTTGCGGAGCACTAAGCGTGAGAATACGGCTCAAAGTAGTCCTGGTAGTTCTGCCGATCGTGGTGGTTGCTGTTGCCATGGTCGGCCTCAGTTCCTACCTCAGCGCTACCACCGGAATTACCCGCATAGCCCACGAGTTTCTGGACTTCAAGACGCTCGAGCTCGAGCGCTACGCCATGAGCCAGTGGCAGTTGCTGGTTGACAACGAGCTGGCCGATGTTCCCGAGATGGTTGAGGCAACCAAGTTTGGTATGGAGAGTTACGCGCGCGGCATGATCCGCAGCGAAACCGAGGCCGTGTTTGCCTTTGATTCCGAAGGTCAACTGGTGCTGGCTACCGATCAGACCGAGCTCCTGCCCGCCGAACGGGATAGTGTGCAGCAGCTGGTGCAGGACCGGGCAACCGAACTGGTAACGCCCGAGCTGGGCGGGGTGCAGCGGGTTGCCAAGGGTTTCTACTTTGCACCGTACGACTGGTACTTCATGCACAGCGAGCACTACGATGTGTTCTACCGCGACGTTCAGCGCATCACCTACCAGACGGTGGTTATCCTGGCGCTCTCTATTGTGCTGTCGGTGCTGTTTCTGGTGCTGTTTGCCGGAACGCTGACGCGGCCGCTGCGCAGTGTGGTTGCTTCGATGCGCAAGATCATTGCCTCCAACGACCTCAGCGAGCGCGTGCCGGTGCAGTATCGCGATGAGACCGGAGAGCTGGCGCACACCTTCAACATCATGACCGAGGAGCTCGATCGCGCTTACGCCCAGATCAAATCGTACGCGCTGCAAGCGGTAGTGGCCCGCAAGAAAGAGGCCAAAGTCCGCAACATCTTTCAGAAGTACGTGCCCCAGGAGCTGATCGACCGTTTCTTCGAGAATCCTGAATCGATGCTGGTGGGCGAGAATCGCGTGCTGTCGGTGCTCTTCTCGGATATCCGCTCGTTCACCTCGATCTCCGAGGCGATGAACCCCGATGACCTGGTGCAGTCACTCAACCAGTACTTCTCGGTGATGGTTGATATCATCATGAGTCACAACGGTATTATCGACAAGTACATCGGGGATGCGATCATGGCATTCTTCGGGGCACCGGTGAAGCGCGACGACGATGCCTATCACTCGGTGCTGGCGGGGCTGGAGATGTGCAAGAGCCTGGAGCTGTTCAATAGCGCCCAACGTGCCGCCGGGCGGCCAGAGTTTCAGATTGGCGTGGGTATCAACTACGGCGTAGTGACCGTTGGCAATATCGGTACCGAGAAAAAGATGGACTATACCGTCATCGGCGATATGGTGAACCTCGCATCGCGGATGGAAGGACTGACCAAGTACTATCAGGTGCCGCTGCTGATTTCTCAATCGCTGCAGCAGAAGATCGACGGCCGGCTGCCGACGCGCTTACTCGACAAGGTGGCGGTTAAGGGCAAGTCTTTTGGTGTCAGAGTATATACCGCGGCGCTGGAGCTCAACCAGACGCAGCAGGACGCGTGGCAGCGGCATAACGCGGCGATGGAGCACTTCTTTGAACGAGATTTTGCCGCCGCGGCGGCCATGTTCAGCGAGGTACTGCGGCTGGCGCCCGAAGACCTGGCGGCGCGGCGCATGCTGGAACGTGCCGAAGCGTACCGCGGACAGCCGCCGGCTGCGGACTGGAACGGCATAGAGGTTATGGAGAACAAATGAGCGGCAGCCGCGGCGGTGGACACGGCAGATGGATCGCGCTGCTGATCTTCTGCGCTCTCACGCTGCTGGTGCCGTGGCGCGCCGCTGCGCAGGAGCAGCCGTTGCGGATCGTGGTCAGCGGGCCGCACGCCGCCGGCGTGTCCGGCAACGCTGTTGGTGAGGCGGACCGCCGTCTGGAGACGCTGCTGCGACAGTGGATTGTCAACGAGCTGCAGACGCACGGCTTTGCGGTGAACGGCGCGGCAGCGGACGCCGACCTGCAGCTGGATGTGTTCTACCTGGCGGGTGCTACGCGGCTGACGCTGGTGCTGAGCGCCACCGAGGTGGAGTCCGGCGGCGTGGTTGCCGGTGGCAGCTGGACAGGGACAATCGACCTGGCGCTGGTCAACGTTGTGCGCCAGGCAGCCGACGCAATGGCGGGCCAGATCCGGGCCGCTTCCGCGGTTTCCCGGCAGCATCCGCAGCCGCCGCTGGTGCTGCAGCAGCTGCGGTTGCGCTCGGCTGACCAGGGGATGGCCGTCTATCTGTCTGATGAGCTGCAGCTGGGTATCATAGAGGATGGGGTGCTGCACGCGCCGTTTATCCCGCTGCAGCTGGGAACGCAGCTGCAGCTGCGCAAGCAGCTGGACGGCTACCACAGCGACAGCGAGACTATTACGATCACCGCTCAGTATCTCGATGTTGAGCTTGCTGCGCTGCAACCGCAGATTGACTGGGAGATCAGTCTCTCCTGGATGCCGCAGCGCTGGGCGGGCGCCGCGGTTGGACTGCGCCGCTATCTGCTGCCCGAGCGCTTCTACGCGCAGGGCACCACCCAGCTGAGCACACGCTATCGCTTTGCAGCCGGATCGCGTGCGTCGAGTGTGCTTGATACGCGGCTGTCCGCCGGTGGCTACCTGGTTGCACTGCGCAACGGCTTTCACCTGGGGGCGTCGAGCGGTGCCGGGGTAACCCTGTCGCTGCTGGGTGGCGAGGGAACCGCCTACTGGTTTGCCGATCCGTACCTGAATGTCTTCTCGGTTTCCGCCAAGTGGCAGTTTGCGCGCTTTGCACCGTTCATTCAGACGGACCTGGTCTATTACGGTGAAGCCGGTACCGGTTATTTGGTGCGCGGGACGCACGAATATGTCTCCGCGGGGGTGCTGTTGCCATGGCAACCATGAAAACGCTGGGGGTAGTGCTGCTGCTGCCGCTGCTGCTGGGTGCGTGCGATCTGTTCTACGATCCCGCGGCACCGCCGTTTGACGATCGCATCGCGCTGATGCGCACGGTGGACGATATTTTTGGCGATCTGCACGGTGGCGTAGAGATGACGGTGCTGGACAACGGCAGCCGCCACTTTCTGCTGGTGCACGGCCGGGACCGTCACGGTGAAGAACGCACCGTGGCCTTCGACAGCCGCCTGCGTGTGCGCATGAACCGCCCCCACCTGTGGGAGATACGCAACGCGTACGTCGATGTCAACCGAAACTTTGTAATAGATCAGACACTGTTCTCGGGCGGAGATTTCTCGCTACTGGACGACGATGTCTACAGCGGCGCGCCGCCGGGCTTTCCCGCCGGCGGCATTGCCACAGCTGCCGGGACGGTGATCGCGCGCGTGGAGAACAGCGTGCTGCGGGCGGGGCCGCGCTACGCCGACGACTGGAGTGTTTCTGATAACAACGAAGCAGACACCAATGTGCACCCCGACCCGGTTGATCCCAATCCACTTGACGGCTTCGAGATGCGCGCGGCGCAGCACGACTCCGGGCGCAACCGCTCCGGCCTGGTGCTCTGGAACAGCGCGATATCGCGCATGTTTGTGATTGAGATCAGCGCACAACTGGCGGAGGAGATGCAAGCCGGCGGTCATGCAGGATCGTACGTTACCGACGAGGCGCCGCACCTCGTTCTCTCTGCCGACCAGCACAGCCCGCTTTTCTACACCCGCCGCGGCGTGGTGCTGCTGCACGACAGCGGTGAGCACCGGGTGTACGACATCGGCTCGGGCAGGCGTACCGCCAGCTATGACGCCGGGCGCAGCGGTGACTTTGCGTTTGCCTACAGCCCGGACGGGAAATGGGTCTACTGGCTCGATCTTTCGCGGCGCACGCTCTATAAGGGGCGCACATGGTGGTAGCAGGTTGTGCGCTGCGGATACGCGTGCTGCTCTGTCTGCTGCCGCTGCTGCTGAGCGCGATGCTGCTACCGGCGCGCGGTCAGCAGCAACCGGCCGAGCCGGTCCAGCCGACGCAGCCGCCCGCGGTTGGGTCGTTTCGCGTGCCGTTGCTGTTTGTCTTCTCCTACAGCGGCGAACAGGCCGATCAAGAGGCCGGCGATGCGGTGCGCGCCTCGGCGGCCGCGGCGCTGGCTGCGCGCGCGCCTTCGGTGCGGCTATTGATAGACGACGCGCTTCCCGCTCAGGCTCGCCGCGCGGCGATTGACCGCGACGCGGTTGGCTGGGTTGAGGTCGCGGTGGTCGAGGACCGCAACCAGAGCCGTATCAGCATCGCCGGCTATGCGGTAATTTCCGCCGCGCCACTATTCGAGCACAGCTACAGCGAAGCGCCGGGGTTGACCGGACCGAGGCTGCAACGCGCCTGGCAGCCGGCGGCCGCAGAGTTTGAGCGCGCCTACCAGCAACTGGTTACAGCGGCGCTGGCAGACGTGCGCTTCACCCGCCTTACGCTGCAGGCGGTTCCCGGTACCCGCATCAGCGGACTTGCCCAAGGCGCGCCATTGGTGGTGCCGGACAGCGGTGTGCTGCAGCTTCACGTTGCCGCACCGCTGGTCTACACCATAGACGCGCGCGCCGCAGAGCACTATCCGCTGCAGCTTACCGTGCTGGTAGAACCGGAACAGACTGCGCTGGTGCTCGATCAAGAGCCGCGTTCGGCCTACAGCTGGGACCTGGGCCTGACCAACGCGTCCTATCCTTCGGTTGAAGTCTCTCGCCGTCTTGTGGGAGACTACCTGTTTGTCCGCGGTGGATTGACTACCTACCTGGTCGGCGTGGCGCCGCTGGCCGATGATGACGGACAACCTCGCGATGAAGAGGATAAGCTTTTCTACAGCCAAGACATGACCGTAGTTGGCGTTCAGCTCGGAACGTATCTGCACCCGCCGTACGGGCGGTTGCGCGGCTACCTGGCAAGCGGCGCGCTGTGGCGCCAGATTCATACGCGCGGCTACTGGGGCGGCGATCCGGTTGCGTCGTGGGGGCTGTTCTCTACGCTGGGGGTGGAAAACCGCCCCAGCCGGCGCTGGCGCCTCTTTTTCGAGTGGCAGCCGGCGCTCTATCTGACTGACTATCCCGAGATTCTGATGCAGCAACTGCCCGCTGCAACCCATCTTGGCGGCGAGCGCCGCAGAGCCGACGATGATTTCTTCTTGACCGATGAGACGGAGCGGTCGTGGGTGCTGTCACCGCTGTCGTTTCGGCTCGGTGTGCGCTGGCAGCCGTGAATCGCGCCGCCCGCGAGACCGCGCTGCTTGTCAGGAGTTGGAAACCAGGCTGAAGAGCTCGTCGAGGAACTCTACGAGCTGCGGATCGCTGGTGCGGCTGCGTTCCTGCTGCAGATAGCTGCGGCGTGCCGCGTCATCCTGGTAGCCGGACAACGTATAGACCACTTCCATAGTATCGAGCAGCGCCGCGCGCCGACCGGTGGCCTGAAAGGCCCTGTCGTAGCGGCGGATGCGTTCGGCCAGGTCCGGGAACAGCGCCTGGACGTCATCGGACGCCAGAAACGAGTCAAGCAGCAGTTTGCCTTCGATCAGGGCAAATGGATCCTCGGTTGCGCCCACAATGCGGTCCTCGGTCTGACGGAACCGCTGATAGGAGGCACGCAGCTCTTCCAGTTCGGCTTCCAGCCGACGCAGGCGGTCCAGTTCGGCCAGCAGGGCGGGGTCTGCAGCGCTCGGCGCGTCCAGTTGGCTCAGTGCCTGGTCGCGGGACTGGTCGGCGGCCGCCACCTGTTGCTCCAACTCGGCAATCCGCCGGCGGTAGTCGGCTGTCTGGCGCTGGTGTTCGGCGTTCAGCTCTGCCAGGCGCGCCTGCATCAGCGCTTCAACTTCGCTGCGCGTGCGGCTCTCCATCTGTGCCAGCTCGCGATTGAACTGCGCGCTCAGCTCCTGCTTCACCAGAGCCTCGATACTGCCCGCGATGCGCGAAACCATCGCGGCAACGGATTGGGGGATGCCGGTAGCCTCGACCAGCGCCTGCTCGTAGAGTTCAACCGCCCGTTGCGGGCTGCCGGCTGCCAGGGCCTGGTCGGCCTCGGCAATCCTTGAGCTCAGCAGCGCGCGTTGCAGCTCTTCGGCGCGCTGCTGATCGCGCGCCGCCAGGAACTGCTGCGTCCGGGAGCCGTGCGGCAGCAGTGCAAACGCCTCATCGGCAAGCGCCTCAGCGGCGGCGGCGTTACCGTCCTGGCGGGCTGCCTCGGAGGCTTGCAGAAGCTGCGTGATTTCGCCGAGGCGCTGGGCACGTTGCAGCAGATCATCGGCGCTCTCGTCCTGCATCTCGAGCTGAGGCTCTACCAGCCGGGCCAGTGACTCCAGAGCGTAGAGTTCGGCCTGGCGCCTGTTCTGCATTATCGGCAGCGTGCGGATACCATCCTGGTCGAGATAGGCGCGAAACTGCGCGATTGTCTGCGACGCTTGAGCGTAGTCTGATGCCGCGATAGCGTTGCGGATGCGGTCGTAATAGCCGGTGATCTGGCGCTGTAGCTGGATTTCGCGTTCACGCTGTTGCTCGAGCTCGGCCAGCTGCTGCTGGGCGATGGCGACCTGTTCACTCTGGCGCGCGATGCGTTCTTCGTAGCGGGTGCGCAGCTCGGTCTCACGGCGGCGCGCATCCTCCAGTAGAGAACTGCGCTCGCGCCGTGTCTCGTCCAGGCTGCGCGAGAGCTCGACTTCCAGCAGTGCCAGTGCACGGGCATTTTCCTGTTGCTCGCGCTGCAGTTCGGCGCGGTAGGCTTCTACCTGGGCGCGCAGCTCGGCCAATCGCCGGCGTTCAAAATCGCGCAGTAAACGCTCGATTTCCTCGTCAGACAGCCCTTCGCTGATCAGCCGCTGTCGCTCGGCCTCGATCTCGTCATCGAGCTGCACACGCAGTTCAGCCTCCAGCCGGCGCACACGCTCCTCGATCGTGGCTTCAATTTCGCTCCGTTCAGACTGGACTGCAGCCAGCTGCGCCTGAATCTCCGATATCTGCTGTTCTTTCTGCTGCAGCTGCTGCTCGGTCTGGCGGCGCAATTCTCCTATCAGGCGGCTCTCGGTTGTAACAGCAATGCCGCCGCCGGCGCGCACGTTCTGGTCTTCCTGCCGGTAGAGCTGAACCATGCTGTAGACACCGCCGACCAGCACGGCAATCGCAATCATGTTGACCAGGATCGGGAAACGCGCTCCGCCGCGTTTGGCACGGAACGCAAACGTCTGTGGCGTAACCATGATCTTGTTGTCCGCGGCAATACGGTCGATCTCGGACAGGATTTCGCGGCGCTCCTGCTCGGGCAGCGAACTGGTATCGTCGGAGTCGAAGCGAGACAACGGGTTCGAAGCGGCGCTGCGCGAGCGTTTGGCGCGCTGCAAAAAACTGGCCATATCATTCCTATTATAGAACCTCACGCGCCAAATTACCAATCTTGACCTCGTTGGCGCGCGGCAGTACCATACACCCGATATGTTGGAAATCGTTACAATTCCCGCTGAGGTACTCTATCAGAAGGCGCAGCCGGTGAATGAGATCGATGGGTCGATAGCGGAGCTGGCCGACAACATGCTCGATGCAATGCACGCAGCGCAGGGTATCGGACTGGCGGGGCCGCAGGTTGGCAAGCCGCTGCGGCTGTTTGTTGTTCACATTGCAGACGATCAACCGCGGCTGTTTGTAAATCCGGAGATAATCGGGACCTCGCTCGAGACAGTCAAGTTGGAAGAAGGATGTCTGAGTATCCCCGGACTGTACGCCGAGGTTGTGCGGCCACGCGCTGTCGAGGTCCAGGCCTATAACCGGCGCGGCAGGCCATTTACGCTGCAGGCGGACGGCATTCTATCGCGCGTAATCCAGCACGAGATAGATCACCTCAACGGAGTGCTGTTCCTCGATCATCTGCCGCAGCGCAAACGCGAGCGTATGTTGCGCCGCTACGATCCTGCCGAATACACGCAGTCCTGAGATGGTGCTTTGCCAATGAAGATACTATTTGCCGGTACTCCGGACATCGCGGTGCCGGCGCTGCAGCAGCTGCACGAGCAATTTGAAGTAACGGGAGTGCTGACCGCACCGGATGCAGCCTCCGGACGCAGCCGCGCCCTGCAGCCGCCTCCGGTCAAGCGCCGCGCCGTTGAGCTCGGACTGACGGTGCTGCAGCCGCAACGGCTGGATGCCGATGCGCGCCGCCGGGTGGCGGCCGGGGCGCCGCAGGTGCTGGTGTGTGTAGCGTACGGCAAGATATTCGGTCCACGTTTCCTGCAGCTCTTTCCGTCCGGCGGGATTAACGTACACCCTTCGCTGCTGCCGCGGCATCGCGGTCCGTCCCCTATTCCAGCCGCTATTCTGGCCGGTGACCGGGAGACCGGCATAACCGTACAGCAGCTGGCGCCGGAAATGGACTCAGGCGACATACTGCGGCAGATCCGTTTCCCGCTCGACGGTAGCGAAACCAGCGCTACGCTCGGCAAACGTGCGGCGGTCGAAGGGGCTCTGCTGCTCGCCGAGACGCTGCACGACATGCAGCGCGGCGCGCTGGAGCCGCAACCGCAGGACCATTCGCAGGCCACCTACTGCAGCCTGATAGCGCCGGATGACGCCGAGATTGGCTGGCACCAGCCGCTGGAGCAGATAGAACGGATGGTGCGCGCCTACAACCCGTGGCCGGGAGCGTACACGTTTCTGCACGGCACGCGGCTCACGATTCACGAGGCGCGTCCGTTGCCGGGCGAGTCCTCCGGGCACGTGGCGGGCACAGTGGTCGCGGTAGACAAACGGCGTGGAATTCTGGTACAAACGGTGAGTGGCTTGCTGGCCGTTCGCCGGCTGCAGCTGCAATCGAGAAGTGCCATCGACTGGAAGAGTTTTGCCAACGGCTATCGCAATATCATCGGTACCGTTCTGGGAGGTAGACCACACTCATGAGCCCACTTTCCAACTGGATGCACCGATTCAAACCGCGACGATCCGAGGGTGAGGAATCGCGTTACTTCAAGACGCTGCTGTTCGCACTGGTTGGCGTTATTCTGCTGATGGTAATTGCGGCGCTGACCGCTTTCATGCTGTCATTGCGTGGGCCCGAGCAGACCCTGGTTCCGGAAGTGCGCCAGAAGGAGCTGGCACAGGCGCTGCTGGAGCTTCAGGATCGTGATTTGCAACCGCATATTCAGCTACGCGTCTTCTCTGATCCCTCGTTGCGCGGTAAGGTGGTTGAACAGGACCCATCCGCTGGAACGGTGGTGCGTGCCGGCAAGCGGGTGGCTCTGGTTGTAAGTCAGGGGCCGGTGGTAGATCAGGTGGAGGATTTCATCGGGCGCAATCTGGACGAGGTCCGCAGTGAGCTTCAGACACTGTTCACAACCTTTGACGCCGTGCTCCAGATTGGTACGGTGAGTTACGTCTTTGACGAGAGCGATCCAGGTACAATTCTGGAGCAAAGCCCGGAACCGGGGGTTGAAATCACCGCGATGACCGAGCTGGACCTGATCGTCAGCCGTGGGCCCGACGTTGAACGCACGCCGATTGCATCCTACGTGGGGCTTCACTACGAGCAGGCCATAGAGCGCCTCGCAGCACAGAACCGGCCGTTTGTTTTTGCGGTATCGCAAACCACCACAGCTGCCGGCGGGGGGACCATCGTAGGCCAGGACCCGCCTCCGGGAACCGAGGTAACGCAGAGCGCTCCGATATCGCTGACAATTGCGCCGCTGCGCGACGTACCGGAGGGCTACGTATTTGGTCTGTTCCAGCGGGCGTTGCCCAACTATCCGGTGGCCGTAGAGTTGACGCTGGAAGCGGTGGATCCCGACGGAGAACGCGAGGTTGTGTTCAGCATGCGCCATCCCGGCGGCGCGCTCGCGGTACCGTATCTGATGGAAGAAGACTCACTTCTGGTGCTGTCGCGCTTCAATACCGAGGTAGTTACCTTCCGCGTGCAGCGGCTTGAAGAACAGGACGTTGAACTTGTGGATTGAGCCGATCCTGCAAAACGGGTATACTGAGATTGGCCACGGACAGCACAACTGCGGGCGTCGTATAACGGTTATTACCCGAGCTTCCCAAGCTCGTGACGAGGGTTCGACTCCCTTCGCCCGCTT
>SKLB01000108.1 GCA_007123465.1 Spirochaetales bacterium | reverse complement strand
GTTGGCAGGAAGCTCATCGCCGCAGGCCACCCGTTTGCCGTCAGGCTCGATTCGGGTGACATGCAGTATCTCAGTGGCAAAGTGCGTGCGGAACTCGACGCCGCCGGACTTGCCGAGGCCAAGATTGCGGTATCCAACGAATTGAACGAAGAGATCATTCATCAGCTGGTTGCCGCACACAGCCCGATAGACCTGTGGGGCGTTGGGACCCACATGGTAACCGGTGGTAGCGAGTCTTCGTTTTCGGGGGTCTACAAACTGGCCGCCCAGCAGCTCGATGGCCGATTTGAGCCACGGATGAAGGTCTCGGACAATCCCGAGAAATCCACCAATCCGGGCGTCAAGCAGGTGCATCGTTTCTATGACAACCGCATGTCTCCGTTGGCCGATCTGGTGACGTTTGACGATGAAGTCATCGAGCTCGGCAAGACCTACAATTTCCATCATCCCTATATGGATTACCGCAAACGCCGCCTGAGCACAACTACGCGGGTTGAACCGTTGCTTCAGCTGCAGATGAAAGCGGGAAAAGCGGTACGCGAACCACTTGCGCTCGAAGAGATTCAGCACAACAGCAAGCGCAACCTGGACGCGCTGGATCCCACCTTCACCCGAATCATCAACCCGCACATCTACAAGGTCTCAATCTCGGAGCGCGTCAAGGACACCAAGCAGGCGGTGCTCAAGAAATTCCTGATCAACGGCGACATCGATAGCTGAAATCCGGCCGGTCCGCCGTCGCTTCAGACTCTATATTGGCGCAGTCTGTTCTGCCAGCCAGCTTGCAATCGGCTCTTCGAGCCGGGGCGCAAGTTCGCGGTAGACCCGCTGGTGGTAGCTGTTGAGCCAGTCGCGTTCGTGAGAACCCAACAGGTCAGGCTGGATCAGGCGTCGATCGATATGGCACAGCGTTACGGTCTCAAAACAGAGGAATGAGTCGAACTCGTTCTGCCCGGCGGGCTGGGTCAGCACCAGATTTTCGATGCGGATACCGTACTCTCCCGGCCGATAGAGGCCCGGCTCGTTTGAGGTCAACATGCCCGGCAGCATCGCTGCTTCGGACCGCTCGGCGGCTATCCTCTGCGGCCCCTCGTGGACGTTGAGGAAGAATCCAACCCCGTGGCCGGTGCCGTGCCCGTAGTTGCGCATGTTGCGCCACAGCACCGAGCGCGCAATTGGATCGAGCTGGGCGCCGCTGCTGCGTTCCGGGAAGCGCGCGGTTGCCAGCGCGATGTGAGCCTTGAGCACGAGCGTGAAGTCGGCGCGCTGCTGCTCTGTGGGGGTGCCGATGGCAACAACCCGGGTAACGTCGGTGGTGCCGTCCAGGTAGTGCGCGCCGGAATCGATCAGCAGCAGATTGTGCGGCTCTACGCAGCGGTTGCTCTGCCGGTCTGCCGCGTAGTGCACGATGGCTCCGTGTTCTGCAAAACCGGCTACTGTCTGAAAGCTCTCACCGACAAACCGTTCTCCCTGCATTCGAAACTCGCGCAGGCGGTGTGAGATGCTCAACTCGCTGAGCTCCGGTGAGCCGACCGAATTCTCCAGCCAATAGAAGAAACGCTCCAGAGCGACGCCGTCGCGCACCATACACGCGCGGATATGCTGCTGCTCGGTGCTGTTCTTGATGGCCTTCCACGAGCTGGTGACCTGCGGCTGTTCTACGCGGCGGCACGACAGCTCAATAGCGTTAAACAGCTGCATATTGGTGCGCTCAGGATCGATTGCAATAGTACTTCCGGTCGGAATCCGGCGCAGCAGTGAGCCAATTGCCGCGTAGGGTTCAAACACAACGCCGTCGGCTGCCAGGGCGTCCTGGTCCTGCTGCGTCAGCTTGTCCCGATCAGCGCATAGCAGCAGCTGATCGGGAGTCAGCAGCGCGTATGCCATCAGCAGCGGGTTGTACGGTACATCGCTGCCACGCAGATTCAGCAGCCACGCGATGTCGTCGAGGGTTGAAAGAAGATAGTGCGTGATGCCCTGAACCTCGAGCGTGCGCCGCAGTTGCGACAGTTTCTCGCGGCGCGGCTTTCCGCTGTAGCGGTCCTGCAGCAGAAATGCCTGGCCGTTCGGCAGTGGCGGCCGGTCAGGCCAGATTTCTCCAACCAGGTCATCGCCGGCGCTAATCTCGGCGCCGCTGTGCTGCAGCAACCGGGCAGTCCGGCGGAATGCGCTGAGCGCCAGCAGCCGCGCATCGACACCCACGTGCGAACCGGCGCTCATCTGGTTGGCCAGCCACTGCGGATAGTCGACTACCTCGGGCATGCCGAGCTTGTGCAGCTCGATGCCGCTTCCCTGCAGTGCTGCGGCCGCCTCGAGATAGTAGCGCGAATCGGTCCACAAGCCGGCTTGATCCGCGGTGACCACCACCGTGCCGGCGGATCCGTTGAATGCGGAGATCCAGGCTCGCACCTTCCAGTGGTCCGCCAGGTATTCGCTGTGGTGCGGGTCGGTTCCCGGCACAATGTAGGCGTCAAGACTGTGCTGCTGCATGGCCGTGCGCAGCGCAGCCAGACGTTGAGGGACGGGTGTGTTCATCTAACCATTATAGGTCTTGAAGCTTCGTGCGAAAAGTCCGAACATGAAGCAACAGGCACCCGCGGCGGTAGACCTGCCACTGGCTAGTGCTGATGGAGAACTCGCGGTGATCTCTGAGGTACGGTTATACCCGGTTGAGGCGACAAAGTCATCGCCAGCTCTATTGCCGGTCCTCCATCGGCAAGCTTCGACTAGATTGTAGTCTTGGGGCAATTCGGAATCTTGATGTTTTGATTCGCGATTCTTATTATTTACAGTGAGGGATTTCTATGTCTGTACAAAGCCAAACATCGAGACCTGACCCTCGTGAAAACCGTCTTCTCGCAGTTCTGAAGCAGCCGGAGTTCGAGCGAATCGCCTCACATCTGGAGCTGGTGCCCATGCCGCTAGGAGAGGTGCTGTACGAGTCGGGAGGGACGCTGGATTGGGTCTACTTTCCCACCGACACGATCGTATCGCTGTTGTACGTGCTGGAAGACGGTGCCTCGGCAGAGATCGCCGTTGTCGGCAGGGAAGGGGTCGTCGGTATTGCCCTGTTCATGGGTGGCCAGACGATGCCGAATCGTGCGGTGGTGCAGAGCGCAGGTCGGGCGTATCGCCTGAAAGGAACGATACTGACCCAGGAGTTCAACCGGTCGGGGGCCGTGCAGCACCTCCTGTTGCGTTACACGTTGGCGCTTCTGACCCAGATGGCGCAGACTGCGGTGTGCAACAGGCATCACACGGTGGATCAGCAACTGTGCCGATGGCTGCTGCTCAGCCTTGACCGGTTGCCCTCCAACGAGCTGAGCATGACCCAGGAGCTGATAGCCAACATGCTCGGCGTGCGGCGTGAAGGTGTGACCGAAGCCGCCGGGAAGCTTCAAAGAGCGGGGCTGATCGACTACCATCGCGGCCTCATCACCGTGCTTGACCGGCCGGCGCTCGAGGATCGGGTGTGCGAGTGCTACGAGGTTGTCAGAGCCGAGTTTCGCCGCCTGCTTCCGGATTCAATCGAGAACTGAATCCGCCCGATCAACGAACCATCTTCACCCTTGTACCGGCGCTGATGCGGCTTTCAGGTGCAAGCTGGTTGATCAGCGCAATCTGTTCAATCGATACCGGCGGCGTCGAGCCGCGATAGTAAGTTTCGTAAGTCTGGCTCAGCGACGCGGTGCGTTGGACGCGAATCACGTCCAGGCGCGTCGGCTCCACGTCGATCGCCTGGCGATCGGTAAGTGCTGCAAAACTGCGCAACGAGGAATTGACCGTTTCGCGATGCGCCCCCCAGCTGTTGGCGCCCGAATACCCGATAAGCTGATAGACCCGCTTGTCGTATTCGATAAATGCAACCGATCCGTCGATCTGTCCCTGCTGGGTTTGGGCGCTGAAGGCGCCGATCGCGGCGGGCAATCCGTTGATCCGTGTGCGGGTTACTCCCGCACCGGACACCTGTTCGTTATTGTACAGATTTCGGGCGGCGGCGTCGATGGATGACTCGCCGGAGATGGAGAGCTGGACCGATGCATCGCGTTCACCGCTGACCGCGATCACCGCCTGCTTCTGGTTTATCACCGTCCAGTC
>SKLB01000151.1 GCA_007123465.1 Spirochaetales bacterium | reverse complement strand
CCTGCTCTCCACAGCGACCCGGTTGGGCTTGTAGCGGCAGCCCGACCGTGCCCGCTGGTAATCGAGACCTCCGGTGTTGGTTGGGATGAGGCGGCGCTGCAGGGCGCCATAGAAGCCGGAGGAACAGATCTCAGCTGGATAGTACATCTGGACGCCGTAGACCCCGATGTCTATCGAGGTGTGCGCGGTCAAGGGTTTGAGCAGGCAATGCGCGTCTGCGAACGGCTGCTGCAGACAGTGCCCTCTCAGACCTATATTCAGACCGTACGCTATGCTGATGTCGAGCAGCACACCGAACAGTTCTATCGACACTGGAAGCAGCGCACCGAGAATATTATTGTGCAGAAGTACGATCACTTCTGCGGCGTGCTCGAAGACAAGCGCATCACCGATATCTCCCCGGTGAACCGTTTTCCGTGCTGGCACCTCAAACGCGATCTTACGGTGCTGGTGGACGGTAGTGTTCCTCTGTGTCGCGAAGACATACACGGCGAGCACATAGTGGGTAATGTGCTCCACAGCGGGGTGCAAGCGGTCTGGGAGGCGCTGGAGCCGTATTACCGCAAGCACGTTGAGGCCGACTACCCGCTGATCTGCCGGAACTGTGATGAGTATTACACCTTCAACTTCTGACAAGGCCTATACCGTAGTCGGTGGCCAGCGCGAAGAGCGTGCGGTAGCGGTGGCGCGAAATACTTCACTGATCGTGCTGCATCGCGGTGGGAAATACCGTCGACACGAGCTGTTCGAAACGCTGCAGCGGCTGGGATTCGAGGACGTGCTGTCGTTGGAGCCTGCCGCGGATACCTACGATGTGGAAGCGCTTTCGCAACAGCATAGCGGTGTCCGTTTTCTGATTCCGCATCAGAGGCTTTCGGTAGGGGCTCAGGTAAATATCGGCATGCAGGAGGCGCTCGGTCGGGTAGTCTTTGTGGTCTGGAACGACATGGAGCTGGACCGTAACTGTGCTGCCGCGGCGGCACGCTTGGGCGATGAAACCGATCATCTCTGTATCGTGCCGTTGATGCGTTCCGAAAAGGGCGAGACGATCCCGACGCTGGCCGCGCCGGCGTTTCACGGTGGCAGACTGCGCGTGGTTCCATTGACCCCGGCGCGCGACGGCATTCCCAGTCTCTATCCGGTTGGCTACGTGGGACTATACCGGCGCAAGCGCTTTCTCGCACTCGGCGGGTTTGACGCCCTGATAGAGAACTCGTTCTGGCAGAAGATGGACTTTGGCCTGCGGGCCCATATGTGGGGCGAACATATCGTGTATCACGGCGCGCTGCGCCTCACAACCGGTGCTGGACTTGAAGCCGAGAACACAACTCCGGATGACAGCTACCGCCGCTTCTACCTCAAGAATCTCTCGCTGCGGTTTCGCGATGACCAGGGAATTCTGCCGCTGTCGCGTTTTGTGCGCTTCTTTCTCAAGACCGGCGGCGGACTGTTCTCGTCGTGGGCGCTGTTTCGCTCGATTCAGCAGTGGGTGTTTGACAATCGCTACCGCTTCAGGCAGGACTCGCGCCGCATCACCGAGCTGTGGGAGGTCGAAGAATGACCGGCGTTCTGATACAGGTTCGTCTCGGATCGACGCGCCTGAAACAGAAAGCGCTGCTGATGTTGGGTGATCGCAGTGTGATCGAGCACGCGATGCTCGCGTTGCGCGCGGTCGACGCCGACGTTTTTGCATTGCTGAGCGACCAGCCGAGCGCCGAGCTGCTGCGGCCGGCGGCAGATCGCTGCGGTTATCGGTTGTTTGCCGGTCACGACACAGACGTACTGCAACGCTACATTGACGCAGCAGAACAGTTTGGAGTCAGTACAATTGTCCGCGCTACCGGGGATAATCCGGCGGTCAGCGGTCCGCTGGCACAGGCGCTGCTGGAAATACATCGAGACAGCACTTCGGTGCTCAGCGGTTTTGACGATCTTCCGCTGGGATGCGGGGTTGAAATCGTGGAGCGCGCCGCGCTCGAACAGGCTCACGCGGCCAGTGAAAATGCATACGATCGCGAGCACGTAACCGCCTATCTGTATCGCCATCGTACACAGTTCGATGTCTGGCGCCGTCCGGCCGATCCGGAGTACTGCGCACCCGAGGTCCGCGTTACGCTTGATAGCGCCGGGGACTATCAATTACTGTGCGATCTCTACGCGCGGCATTATCGTGGAAAACCGCTGGCTATTGAACAGGTAATCCAGTGGTGGCGCAGCCGAACAGCAACCATAGGGGTGTTGCGCTGATGGCCGGCATCGTTTTTGTTCCGGAGACCGCGCCTGGAGCCGGGACGGGTCATCTGCGCCGCTGTATTGAGCTGCACAAACGCTTTGCTCCCGATGCGGCACTCTACCTGCCGCCCGAGGTACGCCCGGAGCTGCTGAAATCGGTGACCGACGAGGTCGGGAGCGACGCGGTTATCCGGTCTACAGAAGGCTTCTCGGACTTCCAGGCTATCGTGCTCGACCGCCCGGTGTTACAGCGGCGTGACTTCACGCGCTGGTTACGCCACTCGATCGTGATCGGGATTGACTCGGGCGGCGGCGGCCGCAGATATTGCAGCTATACCATCGATATCATTCCACGACTGCGCGACAACCAACAAGCTAACCTCAAGAACATCGGATTGCTCGAGCTGCCGCGTACGGTGCGTTCAACCGCAGTCACGCAGTACACGCGTGCTCTGGTCACCTTCGGTGGTGAGGACCCTGAAAACCTTACTCCCAGAATGATCAGTGCGCTGCTGCGCAGCGGGGAGTTTGAGAGGCAGAATATCACGGTTGTTCGAGGTCCGTTGGCGCGCTGGCAGACTGTCGCAGATCTACGCGTTCTTGACCGACCGTCAAACCTGAAGGACGTGCTCAAGGAATTCGATATTGTCTTCACTTCCTTCGGGTTAACCGCCTTTGAGGCCGCGGCAGCCGGCGCTGCAGTAGTGCTGCTCAATCCAACACGCTACCATGCACGGCTCGGGCGAAAGGTCGGGTTCCCCAGCATCGGGGTCAAGAGGCCGCGCGTTATGCGTCTGCGCGCCGTGCTGAACGATCCGCAGCTTGCGCGGCGCTGCTCGCAGCTGATCGCCGGCAAACCTTCTGCCGACCTCGCTCAGACAATCGGGTCGGTGTGCGCCATACGCCACTGGGGCTGTCCGGTGTGCAGGAATACCGGTAATCCGGCAATTCTGCGCGATGCTGAACGAACTTTCTACCGTTGCAGATCGTGCGGAATACTCTATCGCGAGGCGTTTAATAACAGCGGTATGCCGAGCTACGATGAACACTACTTCTTTGATGAGTACCGGCGTCAGTACGGCAAGACATACCTCGAGGATTACGGTGCAATTCGCAAAGCAGGCTTGCAACGGGCGCAACGGATAAACAGAACACTCAAACGGCATCGAAAAGACGGCAATCAACGGCAGCCGGCGGATCTGCTCGATATTGGCTGCGCCTACGGACCGTTTCTGGATGCCGCCCGTGCGTGCGACTTTCGTGTCACCGGTCTTGACGTGGCAGCCGCTGCTGTACACTACGTACGCTACGAGTTGCGGTTTCCGGTAATCCTTGGTTCAATCGAAGATCAGAAGACCCGCGATCGCTGGAGCCCGGCATCGCTGGATGCTGCGACTATGTGGTATGTGGTCGAGCATATTCAGGAATTGCGGACGGTGCTGCGCTGGATCAGCACGGTGGTTCGTCCCGGCGGCGCTCTGGCACTCTCCACGCCGAACGGTGCCGGGATTTCAGCGCTCAAGAAGCGCTCGGGATTTCTGGCGCACAGCCCCCGAGACCACGTCACGGTCTGGACACCGCGAATCGCACGCCGCGTGCTGCGACGTTACGGATTCCGGGTTGTACGGATTGTCGCTACCGGGCATCATCCCGAACGCTTTCCAGGCTGCGCTGCGGTCCCACCAGCGACGGCGCTCTATCGGCTGCTCTACGGCATCAGCCGTATGTTTCGCCTTGGCGACACCTTTGAAATCTACGCCCGAAGGGTGCTGCGAGACAAATGAAGCGCGCAAAGCACATTCTGATTCTCGGGGCAGGTGTTATGCAGCAACCGGCGTTGCAGCTGGCCCGCCGTCAAGGCTGGCACGT
>SKLB01000200.1 GCA_007123465.1 Spirochaetales bacterium | reverse complement strand
GAGAAGACACTGTCGCGGGTCTTCTGGCTGGACCTGGAGTCGGGCCGTTACGATGGCTACGTGAATATCCCCACCAATGTACAGACCATCAGCGGTCACAGCGTCTTTGACCGCCAGGAAGTCGAGTACATGTATCAGCTGGTAGGGGTTGCGCCCAAGGAACATCTCTACCTGCTGTCGCGCGAAGACAACGACCAGTCTCAATTGCTGATCATGCGGACCGACGGTCGCGTGGTGCGCCGGCGCAACCTGCACGTGGAGGACAGCGAGATCCTCTACAAGACCTATCACGTCAGTGCAACCGGGGTGCTCAGCGCCTTGCTTGGTTTTGAAGATCACGCGCGAGTGGTCTGGTGGCGCAGCGATCGGCTCGTTGGAGACCTGGGGCGATGAGCCGGGGGGTCACTCCGCTGGTTAGTGCAGCCCGGATGAACGAGATCGACCAGCAGGCGCAGTCCGACTTTCATATCCCGGCAATCGTGCTGATGGAAAATGCCGGCGCGCGCGCCTGGGCACTGCTGCGTGACCGCTATCTGGATCCTGCATCAGCCGGACGCCTTCTCTTTGCCGTTGGCAAGGGCAATAACGGCGGCGATGCGCTGGTCATGGCGCGCCACGCTGCGCTGGAAGGAGTGCACCAGCCCACGCTGCTACTGACCACAGATGAGCTGCGTGAACCGGGAGCCGGGCATCTGCGCGCGTGTGCCGCGCTGGGAATCGAGGTCATCGACTGGCGCAGCATGCGCGAGCGTGCGATTAGAGCAATCGATGCCGCAGATTGGATTATCGATGGTATTGCCGGTACCGGAATCAAAGGCGCGCTGCGCGGCGATGCAGCGGAACTGGTTGAGCAGATCAATAGCAGTGACCGCCCGGTTGCAGCCATCGATTGCCCGAGCGGCATCGGTGACGAGTACCAGTCCGACTTCCCGGCGCTGCGTGCGCGCGTCACTATCGCTATCGGGCTTCCCAAACGCTGTCTCTATTTCCCCCAGGCCCGGATTCTGGCCGCCGCTATTGAAGTGCTGCCGATAGGCTTCCCGCCGCCGCTGCTGGAAGATGGCGCTGCCCGGTGGCGCCTGCTGGATGAACGGGCGTTGGCGGCGCTGCTGCCGCGAGTGCAGCGCGCGGCGTACAAGAATCAGCGCGGTGTGGTCGCGGTCTTTGCCGGTGCGCACGGGACCAGCGGCGCCGCGGTGCTGTGCAGCAGCGCGGCCGCGCGCTGCGGTGCCGGTATGGTGCGGCTCTACGCCGACCGCTCGATCTACCCGCTGGTTGCCTCGCAGCTGGTGTCGGTAATGACGGTGGGCTGCGACGAACGTGAAGCGGTGATCCCACAGGGCGCTTCGGCGCTGGCTATCGGGCCGGGCTGGGGTCGGGCCGAGGGCCGCAGCGAGCAATTGCTGGCGCTGCTGCGGTCCGGGCTGCCGGGGGTGATCGACGCCGACGGTATAGCGCTGCTGGCCGGACTGCAGGCAGACGGCGCTCTGTCCGGTGCCGGCGGCCTGGGCGGCCGCTGGGTGCTCACGCCGCACCCGGGAGAGTTCGCCGCGCTCTGCGGCATCGAGCGTAATCAGCTGCCGCAGAATCCAGCCACGCTGTTGCAGCAGTGGGCCGAGAAGCTGAACGCGGTTATTGTACTGAAGGGGCATGTGAACTACATTGCGCGCCCCGACGGCAGCATCTCCGTTGTAGACGGGATGAATCCCGCGCTTGCTACCGGCGGCAGCGGCGACGTACTGGCGGGCATGGTGGCCGCAATGCTCGGGCGTGGGATGCAGGGTGCGGCGGCTGCTGAGGCGGCCGTGCTGCTGCATCAGTGCGCCGGCGCCAGGCTGCAGCGCCAGCGTGGATTTTTTCTGGCAGAGGAACTGCCGGAGGTGGTGTCGGTCCTATTGGCGGAGTGCTCGGAAAACGATGAGTGAACATCACGACGATGGACGGATGATCTACCACAGCCGCAAGCCCGATCAGCCGTGGCAGCAGGACCAGGACGGCAACCAGAGGGCTGTCAGGCCGCGGCGCCGCAGCCGCAACCGGTCGCTGGTGATCATTCTGATCGACGTGGCGGTGATACTGCTGATCTACGCGGTCGTCTCGACGTTCATCAGCAGCGATTCGTGGCGCGGGACTATTGCCGGAGTAGAAGCTGAACTGCATCTGTTGTCATCGGACCAGAACAGCGTCTGGGAAGTCCGCTTGACGCGACGGCGCGGCGCAGAAGCCGAGCCGCGGACGCAGATTGTGACCGTGGTATTCTCCGACGGAGAGAGTTTTGAATCCGAACCGATTATGGACGTAGTGCCGCAGCGCAGCGGAGAAACACGCGTGCTCGATACCGTTGGCCCGCAGGATGCTGCGGTGGTGCGCGCAGAGCTAACGGTGAACAGTGAAGTCCTGCTGCTCGAGCGCCGTCCTCGCGATTCGCGTTGACCGCCTGACCTGTTTCAGGTATGCTTTTTGAGGGGAGTTTCACATGATTCAGATTTACCTGCTTTCGGTTGTCACAAACGTTCTGGCGGGGGTAGCGCTCTCGTTCGATAGCATGGATGAAAAGCTCCACCTTAGCGCGGTCTTCAATCGGGACCTGTTTGTGTCGGTGGGGTTTCGGCTCGGCCTCGGTATTGCAACGTTTCTGGTTGGGTTCTTCAAGTTTCTGTCGGTCACCCACGGAGACGTACCGGTAGTTGGAGATCTGATTCCTGCACTGTCGGGGGTTATCCAGGGATTTATCCTGCTGGTTCTCTACTACCAGTCGCGCTCCGACGTCTCTTCGCCGGCGCTGGAATCCATCGACAAGATCTTTGTGCAGAACCGTACCATGTTCGGTACTGCCGGTATACTGATCGCCGCACTGCACTTTCTGTTTCCCTCGGTGCTCTTTCTGTAGAGCCTGAGCGATGAACCAGTCGGTTGCGGCGGTTGCGGTGCGTGCGGATACCGTTCTGATGGCACAGCGCAAGGCCGGCGGTGCAATCGGCGGTCGTTGGGAGTTTCCCGGCGGCAAAGTGAAAGGCGATGAGACCCATCAGCAGGCGCTGAAGCGAGAAATTCGCGAAGAGCTCGGTGTTGACTGTGCCCCGGGCGTGCGCCTGGCGCAAACCAGCTTTTGCAACGGACCGCACGAGTATCTGCTCTACGCCTACCAGGTACAGCTGCACGGTGACCGTTTCAATTTGCGTGAACACGTAGAGGCCCGCTGGGTACCCTGGAGCGAGGCAGCATCGCTCAGTCTGGCGGATTCGGATCGCGCCCTGCTGGTGCTGCTGTTGCCACGTTTTTCCGCGGCTATATGACCGTCCCCGCAGGGATGATTCCGTTCTTGGGAATGATGATGATTCCATCGCGCGTGTAGTGCGTCGGATGGTCGCCGTCGGGCGGTTCGGTATCATCCATGCCGATGCGGCAGTTCTCACCGATGCGTGCATTCTTGTCGATGATGGCGCGCCTGATAAGGCAGTTACGGCCGATTCCGATATCCGGAATGCCGCTGGCGCGATTCTCCGCGCGGCGCTCCTCGGTCTCGTAATAGTCAGCACCCATGCAGATCACCCCGTCGAGGCGCGTATTGGGCTCGATTGTGGTCCGGATGCCGATGATGGTGTCCTTGACTACCGAGTCGGTGATGATGCAGCCGTCAGCCGCCAGCGTACTGGTCAGTGAACAGGCGTTGAACTTGGACGCCGGCAGGTCGCGGCGGTGAGTGTAGATCGGCGCATTCTCGTCATAGAAGTTGAACGCCGGTGTGATCGAGGCCAGGTTGATATTGGTATCGTAGAACGATCTTATAGTTCCAATGTCTTCCCAGAAACCGGTGAACACGTAGGAGTGCACGCGTACCTTGTCTATCAAGCTGGGGATGACCTCGTGGCCGAAGTCCGTGAGGTCATTATCCAGCGCTTTCTCGAGCGCCTCAGCCGTGAAGCAGTAGATGCCCATCGATGCCAGGTACTCTTTGCCCTGCTTGAGTTGCTGTTTGTCCGGGTGCAGATGCTCGGGGACTACAAGCTCGGAGACATCTTTCTCGAGCGGCGGCTTCTCGACAAACGCGGTAACCGCGCCGTTGTCATCGACCTGCAGAATGCCGAAGCTGACCGCCTGCTCGCGGTTGACCGCGGTTG
>SKLB01000307.1 GCA_007123465.1 Spirochaetales bacterium | reverse complement strand
CAAGGTCACCACTGTGCGCTCCAGCCACACCGATACGCACCGGCTGCGCCTCAGCCTCGCGTTGACACGCAGCAAACCCCAGGATAATGACTGCGCCGACCAGCAGCGCCAGCGCGATCTTGAATACGCGAACAGACTTCATGTAATTCCTCCTAATTCCGGATAATGAATGCAGTCTCATAGCACGTGGTTCGATAAAGATCAATCCTGTATGCAACAATGCTCTGGTCACGTGTTGAGGGTGCCGCCGCCGACGCACTATAATGAAGGGAGCAGAAGGAGGTGCACGATGAGGAACCCGCTTCAGAAACCTGGATTGCTCACGGTGGTTGCAGTCACGGCGATTGTGGCTTTTGCCTGCGGCCGTGACAGCGCCACAGCACAGCTTGAGGGCCTGCAGGACGGCACCTATTTTGGCGTTGCCGAATACACCGACGGCAACGGCTGGGCCCCGTTGCTGCAGTTAACCGTTGGGGATGGCGCGATAGCGTCTGTGATATTCGATTATGCCGATGCCGATGCCGAGTTCAAGACCGACAACCAGCCCTATAACCAGCGTATGCAGGACGCTGTGGGCACAAACCCCCGACAGTATACCGCCGAGCTGGAGCAGCGCCTGCTGGCCGCCCAATCGCTCCCGGTAGAGGCCGTCAGCGGCGCCACCAGTTCCAGTGCGTGGTTCAACCGGCTTGCAGACGCCGTTGTGGAGCGTGCGCGTGAGGGCGACACGCGCGTGGCACTGCTACCAATGAGTTCAACCTACCGAGCCGAGGACCAACCCGACGAGCGCGGCTGGATTGCCACAATCAGCATCCGCTACGAGCGCCAGTCTATCGCAGAGATAGACTACGATGAGGTCCAGCGTCAGAACGGTACGATCACCGCGCGCAAGAGCCAGGACTCGGACTACGCCGAGCGCTGGAATGCCGCCACTGGCGTTGACCAGACCACGGTTTTCCCGCGCCTGGCCGAACAGCTCAAGGACGAGGGCCGGCCGGCCGGCGTAGACATCATCTCGGGCGCTACCGATTCATCGCGCCGCTTCCGCACCGTTGCGCAGGCCGCAATCGACAAACGCGTAGTGGTTGATTTTCAGCAGATACAGAATGCGCTGCGCTGAGCAGCTCTGAGCGCTACCACAGTACAGCCGCCAGCCCCGCCAGTGATGCACCGATGGCGATGCCAAACAGCACCTCCAACAGCGAATGCCCGATCATCTCGGACAGCGGTTCCTCCTGCTGGCCCACCTGCCGCGCCAGGCGGTTGACGCGGCGCGCCAGCGCTTCAACGTGTCCGCGCAGACGGTAGGCGTCGTAGATCACAATCAACGCGAGTACCAGCGCCACCGCGAATACGTCGGTCCCCAGACCGCTACGCGCACCGATCGAAACCGCCAGTGCAGTCACAAACGCCGAGTGGGCGCTGGGAAGCCCTCCGGCAGATACAAAGAAGCGCGGCGAGAAGCGGTGCTGCTTGAGTGAATAGAACACCACTTTGAACAGCTGGCACAGCAGCTGGACCGATAGAGCTACAACAAACGAGACCGGCACGTGGTTCATTATGCCGCCATTATAGCAGACCCGGCTGCGTTTGCCGATCAGCGCAGTCGCAGCAGCACACGGTCCTTGGGCTCGATATCGAAACCTTCGGCCTCGCGCGCAATCTGCTGTACCTCGCTCAGACTGGAAGCCTGGCTGCTCAATACCGAGCGCCGCAGGGTGGGATTATCGAGAATCCGGTTGAAGTCCAGATCGAGCAGGGTGACGGTGTTGCCGCTACTGTGCTGCGCATCGGTATCGATCAGGGTTCCGAGTACTTCGATCCGCACCGCAACGCGCATGTCGCGGTAGAATTGTGCCGCCGCTTCGAGTTCTTCTTCGCTCGGCGGCGCTTCTGCTTCACTCTGCACTTCATCCGGCTGGGGCAGCCGCACTTCCAGAGTTACCGGGTTTCCTTGCTGCATCGAGAATGTCAAAAACTCGCGCACGCTGGGCTCATCGCTGTCCAGCGGTACACTGTCCCCGGGGTTCTGATTGACGCGCAGCGAATTGATGTCTGTGAACTGATAGCGGGCTACGTATCCCTCGCCCCATGAGTCACTCAACGGTTCAACGCCGCTGAACGAGACCCCTTCACCCATCAGCGCCGCGCGCGATTGCAGCTCCTGCGGATCGATCAGGCTGAAATCGGTCTCGCCACCCATCTGCGCCATACCGGCAAGCATCTCCACGATGCCGTGGGCCATCAGAAACCGTTCAGCAACCTCACCGCTGCCGTCGGGACGGACACGGACGGTTGTCTCGATCTGCAGACAGCCCGCCAGCACAAACAGCAGCAGCACGGACACCAGCATCAGACCAATTGTGCGCCCCCGCTGTGCGCGGGAAACGTGCGTTGCTTTCATAATGGCGGAGTATAGCGCTAATGTTTACGGTTGTCCATGACTACTGCTGCAACAGACGCAACAGGGTAAGCGCTTCCTGCCAGCGGTCATCGCCAATTCTCTCCAGCACACGGGCGTTGGCGCGCTGCCAACCTGCCAGGCCCTCTTTGATAGCTGCTCGCCCGGAGTCGGTCAGGCAATATCTGCGTGTCCTGCGGTCACTGCCGCAGCGGCTGTTAACCATCTTCTTGGTCTCGAGGGTATCGATGATACGCGAGATTGTGCTGGGATCCGAACCCAGATGCTCGGCAAGATCATTGCAACCGGGATCATCCAGAATCTGGATGTGCACCAGAATCGAGAACTGAACCGTAGTTACACTGAATCCCTTGAACTCTTCTTCAAAGATACGCGATACGATCTTGTAGGCTTTGCCCAGGTTGGACGCCGGACAGATCTGAGGCACAATCGGCAACCGATCAAAAAGCTCTTGCGTTTCCGCAGCTGGTTTGTTCACTGTTCCTTCCACACTAGTAATATAGCAAATAACGGCAGCCTGTTCAACATAGCTTACTACCGCGCTCAGCAATTGGCCGGATTGAAACGGCTCCTACAGTCCCACGCCGATCACTGCCATCAGCACGCCGGCGGCTACTGCAGAACCGATAACGCCGGCAACGTTTGGCCCCATGGCGTGCATCAACAGGTGATTCTTGGGATTCTCGCTCAGCCCGACCCGGTTGGCTACGCGGGCGGCCATCGGTACCGCGGATACTCCCGCGGCACCGATCAGCGGGTTTATCGGTTCTTTGGTCAGCAGATTCATCGCCTTGGCCAGCAGGACACCGGTAGCCGTACCAATCGCAAAGGCTCCCAGACCCAGCACCACAATCCCCAGCGTCTCGATACGCAGAAACAGATCTGCGGCGAGCTTGGAACCCACCGAGAGCCCGAGAAAAATGGTGACAACGTTGATCAGCTCGTTCTGTGCCGCTTTGGCGATCCGATCGGTCACGCCCGACTCTCGAATCAGGTTGCCGAACATCAGCGCGCCAATCAGCGGAGCGGCGGTGGGCAGGAACAGCAGCGTTATGCCGAGCACACTCAACGGGAAAGCGACTTTTTCAAACTTACTGACCGGGCGAAGCTGTTTCATCACTATGCTGCGTTCGTGGCTGCTGGTCAGAAGGTGCATGATCGGCGGCTGAATAATCGGCACCAGCGCCATGTAGGAATAGGCCGCTACTGCAATTGCGCCCAGCAGTTGCGGCGCCATCTGTCCTGCCAGAAAGATAGCCGTGGGACCGTCGGCACCACCGATGATACCGATGGCGGCGGCATCGGAAAGCGAAAAATCAAACCCCGCGTAGGTGCTGAGAGCCATGGCACCCAGCACCGTAGCGAAGATACCGAACTGGGCAGCCGCCCCCAGCAGGGCGGTCTTGGGGTTGGCCAGCAGCGGCCCGAAATCGGTCAACGCCCCCACACCGATGAAGATCAACAGCGGGAAAAGCCCGGTCTCGATGCCAAAGCCGTAGATCTGACCGATGAATCCCTCAGCGGCCTGCACGACGTGCTGCACCACTTCACCGGTTTCCGGGTTAACCGCCGATACCGTCAGTGCGGTAACCTCGGCAATTCCCGCCAGCGGCACATTTGCCAGAATGCCGCCAAAACCGATCGGAACCAGCAGCAGAGGTTCGAACTCCTTGCCGATTCCCAGATAGATCAGCAGCAGCGAGACGAGGAT
>SKLB01000077.1 GCA_007123465.1 Spirochaetales bacterium | reverse complement strand
GGCTGCAGCGGGCTGGTGGTGATCGGAGATCTGTTCAGCTTCTTTGTGCTCTACGAACTGATGATTATGGCCGCCTACATGCTGATCGCGATCAAGGAGCAGTACTACGCCTCAATCAAGTACATGCTCTTTGGTGCGGTCAGCTCAGCCTTCTTTCTGGCCGGGATCGTGCTGCTCTACGCGTCGGGCGCCTATTTCAACTTTGCCTTCGTTGAGGTGGTCTCCGAGCTGAGTCTCTATAACCTCAAGCTGGTACTGATGCTGTTCAGCACCGCCTTTTTCATCAAAGCGGCGTTCTTCCCGGTCTCGTCCTGGATTGCGACCTGTCACTCGGCAACCAACGGCCTGATCTCGGCCTTCCTCTCCTCCTTCACGGTCTTCACCGGTCTCTTTGGCCTCTACTACCTGGTGATACAGCCGGCAATCGCGCTCGGGTACGAACCGATCTTTACCTTTCTGCGCCACATTTCGCTGGTCAGCATCTTCGCCTCAGCGCTCTTTCTCTTCTTTGAGCCGGACTTCAAGCGCTGCATCGCCGGCAGCACCGCCTACTCGATTGCGATGGTGGGCATCCTGCTCTCCTACCGCGAACTGCAGCTGGTCGTCAGCTACATTGTGGTGCACGCCTGCTACAAATCACTGTTCTTCCTGCTGGCCGACGACATCGACCGCGACCAGCTGCGTCTGACCGGCTCAGCGGCAACGCTTGTAACCTTTGCAGCCCTGGTGCTTTTTGTCGGGGGCCTGTTCCCCACCCTGACCCACTTCATCAAGAGCGAAGTGCCGGCGATCGGCATCCGCTACAAGATGGTCTCCTACGTATCGCTCTTTCTGGCCCTGGCGGCCTTTCTCAAGTTCCGCTACCGCGTGGATGGGCGTCGCACCGCCTTTGGGCTTGTTGCTACCGCAGGACTTCTCTTTCTGCTGCTCTACGGCTTTTTCACCCACTACCCGGAGGCGATCGCGGCCCAGGCGGTAATGATCGAAAGCGCTCTGCTGCTGGCAGCCGCGCTGCTGGCCCGCCCGCTGTTCCGGCGCCTCGGGGCTGCGGCCAACCTGGACACCCGATTTGTCTTCTCTACCCTGAACGTCGAGCTGCTCTACGTGGTGCTGCTGTTCATCACCCAGACCGCGCTGCTGCGTTTTGTTCTGGAATAGCCTGTTACAGCCGCCACAGCAGGGCCTGGCGAATCCGGTCACCGGAGTGGATAGACTGGCTTCCCACTACCGATGGCCCGAGGATGTAGGAAAAAACCGTGATGCCTGACTGTTGTTTCTTATGACTCAAGCGACTCGTCAATAATGTAGACAACGCCGTTGGTAGCGGCGATTGCTTCAATCACCGTGGCTGAGTCGTTCAGAACCACGCTGTCATCCTCGACGGATACCGTGACCTGTTCGCCGTCATCCGTAATGAACCACTCGATGAACTCGATCGGCTCGCGGGAGGCCAGGCCGGTAGCAACGTGCCGATTGAACAGAGACTGCAGTTCCACACCGGAGATCTCCTCGCTGTCTATCTGCTCGAGTGCCTCGTCCGTCGGTACAAACAGCGCTAGTTGTTCGTCCCCGCTCAGGAACTCGTCAAACTCTGTGCCGAAGAGTTCGTAGGCTGCGCTGACGTCGTCGTGATCCGCAATTACATCCTTGACAGTTCCGTTGTCGCTATCGCCCGGTGTTACCTGGGCGGACAGCGGTGTGATCAAGACGGCTGCCATAAACATTGTAAGAACGACATGTCTGACTCTCATTTTGTCCTCCTTGTGTCGTTTGTTGTGTCTGTATCCAACGTGACAGAACCTACTGCGGCGGCTTCAAGGGGATTTCAAGAGAGTATCAAGATTGCGTCAAGAATATGGTCGCGGCTGCGACCGCGTTGGAGCGTTACTCAAGCCGGGCGATGCCCGCACAACCACGTACCAGCTGCGGTGAGCATCTGGCGTAGCTGACTCCCTCGCCGCGGCCTATCTCACCGGGTACCGCAAACCTAACCTGCAGATCATCCAGTCCTGAACGGGCAACACGTACGCTGCGGGCCAATACACGGTGAGCGAAGTCAATATGAAGTCCAAAACCGTCGCGCGGGTCCATCTGATCTCCTGCGCCAGACCGTTACGCCACCACTCGCCTTGATTATACCACAACAGTAGCGCAACTTGGGCGCTACTCTCTGGTGCTGCCCCGGGCGGCGTGCTATAACGTGAGACAGCATGCAGCAGTTGCGGATCGTGGTTCTCTCGCCGCCGTTTTACTCGCATTTTGGGCCACTTATGGCGCTCTCGCGTGCCCTGCAGGACGCCGGCGCCGATGTTGTTGTGGCCTGTTCGCGCGACTTCGAGTCTGAGATTCGCCGCCACGCCCTCGGCTTCGCCGAGGTCCAGATCAACCGCAACGCCAATACCGGTCAGACGGCTGCCACGCGGCAAGCCGAAGAAGAGCAGCAGCGCTTGCGCGAGTTCTTCGATGCAACCTACCGCGGTCCGATCGATACCCTGCGCACGCAGACGCGCCACCGCTTTGCCGACATGCTGGCTAATCCGGAAGAGCTGCTGCAGCGTATCGCTGAGCTACAGTCCCAGCTGCAGCCGCAGCTCTGGATTGTCGATCAGCTCTCCTACGGCGCCACGCTGGCGCTGACGGCGCACGGTCTGCGCTTTGTGACGTTCTGCCCGCCACACCCTTTGAGCATTCCAGCCCCCGATGCCGTCTACGGTGTTCCGCCGCACTGGCCGCAGCCGTTCTCTATCGATGCCCAACAGCTGTCTTTGTTGCAGAGCGAAGCGCGCGAGCTTCAGCAGCGTTTTACGCAGCGCTTCAACCAGCTGCTGGCTCCGTACGGTAAGCAGGTGGCAGACGCGTTCGCGCTGACCTCTGAGGAACTGATTGTGCACAACTACCCCGAGTTTGAGCGCACCAGAGAACCAGCAGCTCAGCGAACCACGCGGCTGTATTGCGGCTACTGCTTTGTGCCGGAGAAAGATAAGGCGGCCGAGAGTGCCGGCGCGCCCGGCGGCACTCTCGGCGCTGCTGCTGCCGGCAGCGCCGAGCGCTTCCGGGAACCGCAGCAGATCGTAATCGCGCTGGGCACATTCCTTGCGGCGCGTAGCGACGTGCTGATAACCCTCGGCAGGCAGCTGCGCAAACGCTATCCGCGGGCGCACATCGCTATTGGTGCCGGAGAAGACGCCGATACGGTGCACCGGGCAGTGCAACAGCCGACCCTGGTCCAGCCGTTTATTCCCCAGCGGCAGCTCCTGCGCCGGGCCGATCTGTTCATCCATCACGGCGGGGTCAGTTCGTTTACCGAGTCCATCTACTTTGGGGTACCGATGATCGTGCTGCCGTTTTCCAGCGATCAGTTCAACGTAGCCGCTGATGTTGAATGCAGCAGAATAGGCGCGGTGCTCGATCCCAACAACCTGTCGCCGCAGCAGCTCGACTCTGCAATTGTGCGGGCACTGTCGGCTGAGTCACGCCAGGCACTGTCGCGCTTCACGCACCAGTTGCATTCACGCGGTCCGGCCTGGGCCGCGGCAGCCGTCATGGCTCTACTGCGCGCTGAGCAGGCCACTCCGCGTTCTCACGGCCAACGCTGACAAGCCCCAGGTACCCGTCAACACGGACATAGATGCCCTGCGGCAGCAGCGCCGCATCACTGACCCCGCTGACACACGGAATTGCCGCCCGCAGAGCCAGCAGCGCTCCCAGTCCCACACGCCCGCCCGTGCTTTCAACCACCGCGGCAACGCCACCTGCCTGTTGCAACAGCCGGCTGCTCAGCCGTTCGCAGACCAGCACCCGCCCAGCACCGGCGGCATCCGCCGCACCCGAGGTGCCCGAGACGTCCGCGGCGCCCGGCAGCCACACCCGCCCGGCAGCACAGCCCGCGGCCGCGGGAGACCCAACCAGCTGCTGTGGTTCCAGCATGTCCCGATCAACGGCAGCTCCGCCGGCACTCTCCACAGCCGTTCCCGCCTGCAGGCCGCAGGTGGCGTCTGCTGCGGACACCAGCTGATCCTCCAGTTCTATAGTGCGCTCCGCCAGCGCCTGCAGCTCCTGCAGTCCGTCCGAGGCACTCCCGGCCGGGCGCGCCAGCCGGTCAAAAAAGGCAAACGGGTGTGGCGCAGCAAACAACCGGTTATGGATTACACCGCAGGCGTATCGCACAAAAGCAGCGTCTGCGGCCGCGCGGTCTGCCGTGCCGCTTTTCTCGACTCTCTGCATCAGCTCCCGCAGCGGCTCGCAGGCCAGTTCCACGTAGCGGCCGTCGGGCAGGCGTTCCCAGCGGCGGCCCAGGCGGGGGCGCTGCTCGGAGCTCAGGTCACCCGCCTCTATTACCGTGACCTCGGGCTGAAGGCGTTTCAGCGGCTGCAGTCCGGCCTCGAGCCCTGCGGCAACTGCATCCGTGGCATCCCACAACAGTGAACGCGCCCACGCGCCGCGGATAGCCGCCAGTGCGTCGGCGCGTGTGGCAGCCGGCATGAACTCTACTTCCGCTGCACCGCTCTCCGGGAGCGCGCCGGCGCGCGCTACACTCACAACCAGCTCTGTGCCGAGTGAATCGAGTAGCTGCAACAGCTGCAGTTGAAGTGCTTCGGGAAACGGCGTGGTGCTGAAGAGATGCTCGATTTCCAGATTCAGGTCCCAGAGTTGCTCGCGAGTCATTTGCTGCGGCCGCAGGCGCTCGCGCAGCAGCGTCAGCCGCACGGTCAAACCGGTCTCGGTGATGTACTCGTGAAACAGCGCGGCCGGCACTGGTCTGCCACGCTCAGGCTGCAACCCACTCATTCAGCCCCTCCCGCGCGAGGCAACCGGCAGCACCAGAACGTGCTGGAAGCGATCCACCACGTCATAGTGGTCAACAGCAATTCTGACTATTGCACTACCGGGGGCCCGTACAAATCCGGACATCTGCGGGTACTTGGCCAAAAAGAGCTCGCGATAGGGACCGGCTTCACCGCCGGACAGCTCGTGCGCAATACCGCTGGCTTCCACGCCGATCACCTGCATCAGGTCGTCGGCCTGATCGCTGCGGTTATCTACAAACAGCGATACCTGCGGCCGAGCTCCGATGTACGTAAACTTTCGCGTATTACGCGGGGTCACAAACACCAGGCCGGCCAGGTCATCAGCCGATACAAACGCCACGATCGAACAGTGCGGCGCACCGGAATTGCTTGCGGTGGCCAGCACCCCGTACAGCTGCGTTGACATCAACTGCTTGACCGCGGCTTTCAATGCTCTATCCGTCATTACCATCCCCTTCCTGTGCCGCAACGCGCCGGTAGAAACGCTGGTATTCGCCGGCCATCGCTGCCAGCGAGTAACGCTGCTCTACGGTTTGGCGCGCCTGGCGCTTCATATCTGCCAGAGCCGATATCGATGTCCGCTGCGGCGTCAGGAGTGCAACCAACTCGCGCTGCAGCGCGTCCTGGCTGCGTGTGTCGATGAGGAACCCGTTGGCTCCGTGCCGCACGTACGTCTGCGCCCCGCCGCGCAGCGGCGCGCACACCGGCATCCCGGCAGCCATCGCCTCCAGAATCGACAGGCCAAACTCCTCTTTGAGACTCGAGCAGACGTAGATATCGGCTCCGTTGTGCGGCTGCCGTTCAGCACTCCAGGCCAGCAGCGCGCGCACTACCGCGTTGTCCTGCGCCGGCAGGTGGCAGAGCCGTCCCTCCAGCTGCGGGCGCCTCTCGGCACGAATCTGCTCAATGATCTGCCCCTCTTCCTCGGACGGTGCACTGATATCACCTCCTACCAGTACCAGATTGTAACGCCGCCACAGGTCGCTGTGGGACCACGCGCGGACCAGGTTCAGCTGTCCCTTGATCGGACTCAGCCGTCCGACGCTGAGCAGCATCGGCGCATCTATCCGCTCCGGGGCCAGTCCCGGCTGCAGCTGTGGATTGCACAGCAGCGCGGCGACATCGATCCGGGTTGAGGGCGGCGCGGTGGAGACGCCCTCGTCAATGGCTGCCAGCACCTTGCCGCGAGTATCCTCCAGCTGCGGAAAATAGTCGATCAGTTCATCGGCAAACGCGTTACGACCAATTGCGGCAACACCGCGCGACCACGCCAGCAGCTGATCGCCAATCAGGATCCGGTTGAACAGCTGGCGCGCCGCCTCGGCCTCGCTCGGGATGATTGCTCCTTCGGTGCTGCAGATGCTCCGGTGCGGGTCGGGGGTCAGCGTGGTTACCAGCGGCACACCCCTGCCGCGGGCAACGCGCGCTACCGCCCGCGAAGCGTCGTCGAGGAATCTGACGTGCAGCGCAGAAATACCCCCGCCGTTCAGCCGCAGCGCACGCTCGCCGGCGCGCGCGATGCGATGCTCGGCGCGCACAAACCCGGCCGGGTTCTGCCCACTGAGGTAGACCGGCATTCGCACTAGCTGGTGGCCCGGTGCCGGCTGTTCACACACCGTCAGCGGATAGCTGCGAGCATTGCTGTCATAGCACACCATGGTCAGCACCGGCATATCATTGCCCGCCAGCGCCGCACCCAGTTCCCGCACCAGCGTTCCCATTCCGCCGCTGCCGCCCTTGCCCATCCGGCTTGGATCGCCGTAGAAGACCGATTGCGCCAGCTGGAAATCGAGCGCTGTACACGAGACCGCCGCGCCTGCTATCTCAGCAAGTTCAGCAACGGGGGATGGCCCGCCCGCAGCAGCCAGCTCGGCGGCGGTCAGCACTGCTTCGGCACGCACGCCCCACGGTAGCGGCTCATCTGCCAGCGCCCTGATCTTGTGCTGCAGCTCCGAAAGACCAGCTTCGGCGGCGTAGTGGATCAGGTTTAGCAGAGCTTCGGGATCATTGTCCGCGCGCAGTGCATCGGCTGTCCAGCCTGCATCGAACGGCCGTAGCCCGGCACCAACCGCAACCGCGGCAGCCGCAGCGCTGCTGGCCGGCTCCGAGCCGTACCGGCGCAGCGCGTCTTCCAGATCATGGCGGTTGCGGATGGCATCCGCCAGGTAGCGGTTCAGGTAGGGCGACACATTCAGGCACGCCCGCAGCTCAGCTTCCAGCACGGCCGTGTCGGCATTACCGTGCGCGTGAGCGGATAGCCGCGCCATGGCGTCCAGCACCGGATCGAGCGGTCGCCGCTCTCCGGTGAGTGCCAACGCCAGGCGTCGATAGCCCTGTGGCTCATCTGGGGCGTGCTGGATGTATATCTGGCTGCGCAGCTCTGCAAACTGGTTCACGTCTGACTCCCACCACCTGACAGCGCTCTATGATAGCCCATGAGTGCGGGAAAACCTATACAATTACGGTATGGTAGCAGGTAAGCGGCAACGGTTATGTTGTTCAGCACGAGAATAGCAGTATAATCAAAAAGACCATGACCCCGCACCATTCGACACGCCCGCTTCTAATGATGACTCTCCTGGTGCTGACCGTCTTCTGCTCGATGGCCGGCCGCATTGTATTTGCACCGCTGATGCCGGTGCTGCAATCCGAGATGGGCTTCCGTCTGTCTACCGCCGGATCGCTGTTCCTGCTGGTCAGTGTTGGCTACGGGGTTACAATGCTAGCCTCGGGCTTTGTAGCGGCACGGTTTGGCCACGGCCTGACCATTGTTGCCGCGCTGGCTGCGATCAGCCTGGGGCTGGCGCTTGCGGCGATGGCTTCGCGGCTGTGGATAGTGGCATCCAGCATGGGCCTTATCGGTATCGGAGCTGGAGCCTATCCACCATCCGGGATGGTCATGATCAACGAAAAGATCGATCTCAAGTACCGTAATACGGCGTTTGCATTCCACGAATTAGGGCCCAATCTGGCGCTGTTGCTGGCGCCGCTTACCGTGCTGGCATTCAACCCGCTGATTGGCCGCCGAGGCGTGCTCGCGGGATTCTCTGTGCTGACCGGCATTGTTGCCCTGGCATTTCTGCGCTGGGGTGTCCCGGGTAGCGGCCGAGGCGAAGCCCCCAGACTCGGTACCGTTGGTTCGATTCTGCGGCTTCGTAACACTCTGCTTGCAATGGCGATTCTGTCGGCAGCGCTGGCCGGCATGCACGGCGTTTACTCGATTCTGCCTTCGTACCTGGTCGCGGACCACAATCTGCCGGTAGAACAGGTGAACCTGCTGCTGGCCGGATCGCGGGTGTCCGGCATCGTGCTGCTGCTGTTTGCAGGCGCCTTGATAAACCGCCTGGGGCGCAGGCGTACGATCATGTTTGTCCTGCTCTTCTCGGCGGTCTTTACCGCCCTGCTCGGCTTCGCGCGCGGGGCGCTCCTGTCGCTGATTGTAATGGCGCAACCGGCGCTGCTGACCGCGCTGTTTCCCGCCACCCTGTCATCGATGGCGCGCATCGGCGATCCCCGGTTCCGCAACATCACCTACTCGATTATCATCACCGTTGGCGTGGGTCTGGGTGCCGGAGTGGCACCGGCGATGCTCGGCGTGGCCGGCGACTACGGCCTGGGATGGGCGGGGTTCCTGGTACTCGGGGGCTATATGCTTCTGGCTGTTCTATTTCTGTGGTCGAGTCCCAGCTTCGGCCGGCCCGCAGAGAGCTCGGGTTAACAGATAGACTACGCATCATACTTGAAAAATGGAAGACAGTCTTCCATTTTTCAAGTACAATACAGAAGAACGCTGCCAAACCCCGGCATCGGCCGCGGGCCCCCGGCGTCGCCACCGCAGACAGCCGCGTCTACTCTTGCGCACAGCGTGAATCGGCGCTATCGTACAGGTATTATGAAGTCAAACGAAATCCCTTCCTTCTTCACCGTTCACGATCTTCACTCGGAGACGCTCGAAAACGGCGTTCAGCGCGGCATCTTCAACGCCCCGGGGTTCCAGTTTCTGGAATACCGCTTTGCCCCGGGCGCGATCTTTCCTGTCCACAGCCACGAGGCCAACGAGCAGATGGGTCTGGTGCTCGAGGGAAGCATCGAGATGACCATCGGCGATGAGACACGCAAACTGAGCCCGGGAGACTATTACTACATTCCGCGCTGCGTGCCGCACGGCATCAAGACGCTGGACAAACCGGTGCGCGTACTCGACCTGTTCTCACCGCCGCGCGAAGACCTCAAGCGTTGAGCGACCAGTGAAGATCATCGTCGGCCACAGTAACATGGATCTGGACTGCCTGGGTTCGATTGTACTGGCCCGCTACCTGTTTCCCGATCACGAGCCGGTGAAGAGCCGCTTCATCCATCCGGTTGCCCGCAAGGTTCAGAATCTGTACGAGCACCATATCAATTTCCTGCACCCCAAGGAACTGCGCAACCAACCGGTGGAGCGTATCGTCATTGTTGACACCCGCACTCCGGCCAGGGTCAAGGAATACCTGGATCTGATATCCGGCAACGGCTATGAAGTCGAGATTTTCGATCATCACCCCGCCGACGATTTGGGCTTTGCCAACGCCGTTGTGCACGAATTACCGTGCGGCGCAAACACCAGCCAGATTGGGTTGGAGCTCATGCAGCGCGGAGTTGCCGTTGCTGCGGAACACGCCACCATCGCCCTGAGCGGAATCTACGCCGATACCGGAAACTTCACCCACGAGAATGTGACAAAGACAGATTTTGATGTTGCGGCGTATCTGCTGGAGTGTGGTGCGTCACTCAAGCTGGTCAAGTCGTTCCTGAAGCCCCTGTCGGCGAGACACCAGATTACGCTGTTTCACGAAGTACTCAATCAGCTGAACGAAACCACCATTCACGGCCACCAGGTAATCACCTGCTATCGCGAAATCAAAGAAGAAAGCGAGGGACTCAGTGCGGTGGTTGAGAAGGTGTTCGAGATCGAAAGCCCGGACGTCCTGTTCGCCGTATTCCATTTCTGCAACAAACACCGAACCTTGATCATCGGCCGCAATCAGAAAGGTACAATTGATCTCAGCCGCATACTGAAGTACTTTGGCGGCGGCGGTCATCCAACAGCTGCCTCGGCAACGGTGAAGAACAAGGACGGCCGCGAAGTCTATCGCCATCTGCTCGAACGCCTCGACGAGATGCTTGCGCCCGCGGTTACCGCCTCTCAGATCATGAGCCACCCGGTTGAGGTTATACAGGAGACGGCGTCATTGCTGCAGGCGTCGCTGAAGCTCGAGTCAATCGAACATTCCGGTCTACCGGTGGTTGACGCGCAAGACAAGCTGGTGGGCATAATTACGCTGCGCGACATCATGAAGGGCCGGCGCGCGGATCAGATGAAGGCACCGTTGAAATCCTATATGAGCCGCAATCCTATAACCGCTGCCCCGACGCATACAGTGCGCCAGATAGAGGAACTGGTGTTTGGCAACAACATCGGCCATCTACCGGTGGTCTGCGCAGACCGGTTGGTAGGCATCATTACCCGCACCGACCTTCTGAGCTACACCCAAACCGAGAACCGCAAGCGCATCAATTTCATGAAAGAGATCGGGCTTAGCGGCACATGATGGTGCTTCTGCCCACTGTGGTAGCCGTGACTCTGATCGTCGCGCTCTGCTGTGTCGCGTTGGCCCTGACAGCCGCGGTGTGGCTGTTCTTCTGCGCGCCGCGGCTTGATTTTTCCACGCTTCCAACCGGCGCGGGCGCCCGCGGCCCCGGTTTTCGCGTGGAAGAGCACGATGGCGTCAGCGTTCTGATTGAGGATGACCTACCTTATCCGGGGTGGTTTGACAGCACCAACCGCACCACAGCACCGCTGGACGGATACTGGGACTTCGCAACCGATCCCCGAGACACCGGTCTGAAACGTGGCTTGCAACACGGTGACAACGCAGTATGGTCCGAGAGTTCCTGCGAATCGGTGATGGCACCACACTGCTTCAACAGTGCGCAATCACGGCATCGCGATTACTATGGGGTCGTGTGGTATCGCGCACGATTCCAGTCCCCGGAATCCGGTATCAATCACTGGTTCAGACTCCGATTTGAAGGGGTGCTGCTGCACTCCACGGTGTGGCTTAACGACGTTGAGCTGGGATCACGCAGCGGGGGCTACACTCCATTCTGCTACGACGTCACCACGGCTCTCCACCGGCCCCCGTGTTCGGTCAATACACTGGTGGTGCGCGTTGACAACCGCCTGACGTGGACAAGTCTTCCGCCGCGCTTAGCGCTCCGGCATCGCCCCGGCTGGCACCCGTACGGAGGGATCTACCGGCAGGTCTCGCTGGAGCGTGTGCCGAAAACCTCGATCCTCAAAGTTGAAGCCGACTGCCAACGGGAACAACGCGCGGTGCAGTGCCGCATTGTAGTCCAGCGGCGTACGGACGAACGCAAGCAACGCTATCAACTCTATGCTGTTCTTTGGGCCCCAGACGGAAACGAGTGCTCAAGGGCGGTTGTGCAGCAAAACCACAGCTCGGATTCCCGTTTGACTGACTCTGTTGGCACGACGCTGGATAGCATCAGCGTTGCACAGTTCACGCTGCCGGTAGCAAATCCTATCTGCTACGAGGACGGCTCACCGCGTCTCTACCGGTTGAAGATAACCCTCAGCAGCGTCGGTAGCGCGCCAGATTCAACACCGCCCCCCGCTCCCGATGAAGTCTCACTGCTGGTCGGGTTCCGCCAGGTGCGTGTCTGCGCGGACGGCATAGAGATCAATGGACGCCTCCGATTTCTATGCGGCATCGCGCGCCACGAGGATCATCCGCACTGGGGTGCGGCGCAGCCACAGGAGCTGATCGATAAGGATCTGGATTGGGTCCAGCGGCTGAACGCCAATTACGTGCGCTTGGCTCACTATCCTCACACTGCCGCCGAGCTTGGCGCGCTGCGTGATCGCGGCATATGGGCCAGTGAAGAAATCGCGCTCTACCAGGCCGGACTCGGTTTCGCCACATGGATTCAGGAAAACCGCCGCCTGAGAGATTTCCCATGGCGTGCCTTCGGGCTACATCAGTTACGGCGGCGTGAGCTCATTCTCAACGCACAGCGAGAACTCTTGGAGACCATCGAGCGGGACCGCAACAACCCCGCTGTCCTGTTCTGGAGCATCGCCAACGAGTGTTACACACTGTTCCGCTCCGGTGCGCGGCCGTTTACCTGGTTGCGCCGGGTGGCACGCGCCGCCGACCCCTCACGCCCGGTTACCATGGCAGAGGCAACCTACAACGTGCGGCTGCTCGACAGCCGACGCTCGGCGCTGAACCAGATGGATTTTATCTCGCTCAACCTGTACTACGGCTGGTACTACGGCGCCGCCGCAGATGCCGCGCGCCATCTGGACCGGGTCCGGCGTTATCACCCGCACAAACCGATCGTTATAAGCGAGTTCGGGGCGGACGCCGCGCCCGGCAGGAGTGAAGCAGACGGACCCTGGAAAGCTGAACGTGTCCGTCGCGGCAAGAGCTATTCAGAAGAGTATCAAGAGCGTCTGCTGCATGAGTACTGCCGGCTGATAGAGAAGCGGCCCTATATCTGCGGTATTTCTCCGTGGGTATTCGCCGATTTTCTTTGCAGCTGGTTCCCAGGCAATCCTATCCCGTTCTACAATTTGAAGGGGCTCTTGTCACGCGAACGCCTTCCCAAACGCGCCTTCCATGCGTTGTCTCAACTATACCGGCAGCGGCAAATGGCGGAACAGGGCGAATCCACCTGTGGTGTCTCAGAACGACGCGGCAGCGCCGATCGGGCTTGAAGAACGTTTCGGCCAGCACTTCGCCGGGTAGCGCAGTGATAGAAGGCGCACTATCAGCTCGGCTGCACGTTCGGTATCGTCTCGAAGCAGGAAACGGACGTCAGGGTCGGGTGCGTGGAACGGAAAGACCTCAAGCCGTTCGAGGAACAACGCGATATCAGTTGCGGCGTTATCGATGTTTCCTACCGTAGCGCGGCCGGTGCGAGCCGCCATGCGCGCGTTGAGTTGCTGTTCATTCTGTCCCGGCTGCGGAAACGTCAACACCGGCTTGTTGAGGCACAGAGCCTCACTGAGCGTCTGATGCCCGGCCGGTGCGATAATCGCTCGCGCGCTGGTGAGCTCAGAAACGTAATCACGCGACGAGTCGGGAAACAGACGGAAATCGACGCCCCGGTTTTGTGCAAGCGCCGGAAGCAGCTCGGCACGGATCGATCTGGAGGCGTACACCACTACGTGACCATTCTGTTGCAGCGGCTGCCGCAGCAACTCCTGCCTGATCAGTGGTCCAACGTCACCGTCAAAAAAGCTACTGGAGACAACACGGCTTGTACGTAGCGGAATCATGAAACGGTTCAGCAGCCGCGCGGTCATTCCCTCAGGCGAAAAATCCGGATAACGGTCGAGCACCGCCTGGTGACAGAAGGTAACAACCGGGAGTCCGAGTCCTATAGCGGCACGGCTGAGAAACGGCTCGTAGTCAGAGATCACCCCGTCGACACCTTGCTGTTCCAATTGGCGTCGAAGCTTGCGCACGACCCGCGGCAGAGCCAGCACCAGTCCGGCGTTGCGGGCTACGGTTGGCAACATGCAGATGCGGTGCTTCCGCTTGGTAAGCGCAAGAAGCGGCAGATGGTGGAAACTAACGTCGGGCAGGTTTTGCCGCAGGAAAGACAGCACCGAGCGCGGTGCCCAGATCACCACGCGATGGTCACGCTGCAGCCGACGCGCCAGGCAGGTGCACCGCGCCGCGTGTCCCATCCCCTCTCCGTTGATGGCAATTGCAATCGTCATCGGACACCTCCACCTTCCAGGACTTACTTGAAGTGTACAGTCAGCCCAAACTGCCGCATAGCGCGATGCGACAGTTTAACCAACTTCTGATCGTCAGCTAACCGTTTGCTCACCCAACGTCCAGACTTCATTATGATCACGTAAGCAGTCTGATCCGCGACAGTACGAAATCAAGCCGGTCTTGTTGCATTACGGCACGGTAGCAGTCACTCCTTCCGAGCTGTTGCGACGTAACGCTCAGGTCGTCGAGATACTTGCTCGATCGCTGACGGTCAAACCAGTACACCAGCCGGATCTGGCCGTCGGAAATTTCGAGCGCTGTTATTCCACGCTTGCCCAGGACACAGCCGGAGTTGAACAGACACGGCACCACCAGATGCTCGTTATAAAGGCTGCTGGTATGCTCACGGCTGGGCGAACGCTTCTGCTGCAGTTCGAGCAACTCGCTGCGATAGCGGGCGATCTGAGCCTCGATTCTGCCGCGTTCATCGGCGCCGGCTTGCGGATAGGTGCGGCACAGCTGCTCGAGCTCAAACTTGAGTGAGTCGACTTTGGACATCGATTCAAAAAGCGGTCGGTGGGTATGCCCGATAATAGAAAGAACCCGCTCACGGCTGGAAAACTCATAGACTTGCCGCTCGGTTTCGAAGCGCTTGCGACTGTTGTGTGATACCTCGTAGTTCTTGATTCGCAGCGGCGTAGCAAAGTACTTCAGAGTAAGCCCCACAAAGCGGTTATGCTGCATGAACCAGCGCGATACCTGATGACCGTGAAAGATGAAGATGTTGTCGCCGTTGTAG
>SKLB01000032.1 GCA_007123465.1 Spirochaetales bacterium | reverse complement strand
GCCGCGGCGTAGACACCTTGTACTCGAGAAGGAAATAGCACTGCTCGCCGTCCTGAAACCCGTACGAAAAACGCTTTGACGCCCGCCGTGAATCGCTCTCTCTCCCACCAGCGCCGGCGGCGCTGTGAGACATCAGGACCAGAAACGTCCCCACCAGTAGCACAATCCAACCAAACCGCATCCCCACCCCCTCGCTTACAGGATATCCCCAAACCTGCTGATTAACTACGTGACGTTTACCCCGCACCGGTGCGTGCGGTCCGTCCGCGCGTGAACCCTCTCGCCTTCTCTCCGGTCTACATGCCAACTGTTCTAATGAAGGGGGTGAAGAGGTTAACGTCAAAAAAACTAGTCCCATTTCTCATTCTGGGACGCAGATTAAGAAACAAGGTGAGACACTGGGATGTAACGCGTAATGACAGAGCAGTGTTGGAGGTGTGTTATGGGCAATCGTGTGAAATGGTTTCGGCTGATAGTTGCCGCAACTGCAATACTCTTCCTTGCAGTCTTCGGTGGTTGCGATATGCTTTTTGATGCTGACTCAGACAACGGCACGGGGGACAGCCACGAAGACGGCGGCACGCTAACGGTGGAAGTGACCGGCGCGGATAAGGGTACGGACGGTGCCGATCTTACCGTTTTTTCCGCGGCGGTTGTCGCAGATGGAGATAGGGTGGCCGTTATAGAGGATTGGGCGCAAGTTATCGAAAACGGGTCTGCCGAGGCCCTTATGAGAGAATTCGTGAAAGTAGGGGAACAGGAAACACTTGGGGACACATGGCTCTACGAACCCGGCAAAGAATACTCGATAGTTTTCATGGTAAGTTCGCAAGAACTCGATGCTGGGCCGGAAACGGTCGGGAGCTATAGTCTCTTGACTCAAGCAACGTTTCACGCGTCGGACGGGCATGAAACCGTTTCAGTTGAATTCGACAAGGATGCAGTCGTTGCAGAAAACTTTCCTTTTCCTGGGAGCGAACCGGACACGTGGTACGGCCCGTTTGCGGTGGGCAGCGATTACACCATTTCCGGTACGGTGACCGACTCCGACTCGGCCGGCATCGAGGGGGTCGAGATCTCCTTCTCCGGTGGTTTTGATTCGGTATACACAGACGGTAGCGGAGCCTGGGAGAAACCCGGTCTCAGCGGCAGTGTCACCGTAACACCGGTACTAGAGGGATGGGCCTTTGATCCGGAGTCCCGGGTGGTCAGCGACGAGTCTACCGGCGTAGACTTCACGCGACTGGAGTTTGCCGGCGGCTCAGGAGTAGAAGGGGATCCCTATCTTGTGGCCAATGCCGAACAGCTCAACACAGTGAGGCAGTATCTTTCGGCACATTTCCAACAGGTTGCCGACATCAGCCTGGACGGTTATGGTAGCCCCAGCGGCTGGGACCCGATCGGTGCTATGAACTACGAGTTCCAGGGGACCTACGACGGAGACGGCTTCCAGGTCTCGAATCTAACCATCGATGTTACCACCTTGTCCGGCAGTGACCGATATGATCTCGGACTGTTCGGATGGGTAGGCAACGATGGGGTCATCACCAATGTGCATCTGGAAGCAGTCTCGATTACTGGAGATTCTACCGCAGGCGGTCTTGCTGCAGATAACAAGGGTACCATTACCAACTGCACGGTTGCCGGTGAAATCACTGTCTTGTACAACGGAGCCGGAGGCCTGGTGGGCTCTAATGACGCAACAGGTCATATCGAGAATTGCCACGCCAACGTGGACGTCACGGCGGGTAACCCCGATACCGAAGACTACCACGTAGGCGGACTCGTGGGTGTGAACTGGGGTGGCAGTATACTCGGCTGCTCCGCGTCCGGCGATATATGCGGCACGAAAAAAATTGGAGGTCTTGTGGGACGAAACTCTAATGGCGGTATCATCTCCGGGTGTCATGCTACGGGAACCGTCACCGGCGCATCGTTCGAAGGTGGGTATGATCAGCACGTCGGTGGGCTGGTTGGATCCAACAACGACGGGAGTGTGATTGACTCCCACGCTACCGGAATGGTAAGCGGTGCTCAGTCTGTGGGAGGTCTGGTTGGCACGAACGGCAGCACCGATATGCATGAATCCGGCGTTGGAACCATTGATAACAGCTACGCCGAAGGCGATGTCCTTGGTAATTATGGAGACAGAGCCAATCTCGGCGGCCTGGTAGGAAGAAACACCGACGGGAACATCACGAACTCTTATGCCATCGGCAATCTGTCGGGCGCGAGCTCGATAGGCGGGCTTGTCGGGAGCAACAGCGAAGCTGGTCAGATCAACGACTGTTATGCTACAGGCGTCGTCGAAGGCGAAGAGAGCCTTCTCGGGGGACTTGTTGGAAACAATAGAGGAGGCATCGCGAATTGCTACGCAACAGGGATCGTGCAGGGAAGCAACCCCGGCAGCATGGCGGTAGGAGGCCTTGTCGGACAAAACCTGTCTAGCGGAACCATTGAGAGGACCTATTCCACAGGAGAAGTGACCGGAGAATCGATGGGCGGATTGGTGGGTTCCAACAGTGGACCGGAGGCTGAGGCGAGCTACTGGGACACCGATAGCTCAAAGACAGAGGAATCAGCCGCCGGCTACGGTAGAACGACCTTGCAGATGCAGCAGGGCACGCCCGGAGAGACAATTGACGGTGATCTGATGTACGCCGGATGGGACGACACCACTACGTGGGATTTCGGCGGCGATCAGGAATATCCCAGGCTGCAGTGGCAGTAGGCGTTGGTGCGGAACTACACGGACGTTCCGTTCGGGGGAACCATAGCCGGGATCAACTGGACGCGTATGGAGTGATCTCTTGGTTAATCGCGTACCCGCGAAATGCAGGAACCTCTTGGCATCCTATTCTGGCTGGGATTCCTGTATTTCGCCTCCGAGCGGCGCCGTGCGTTCAGGCCGGTACGCGCGACGAGCTGGACTGGGCCGCTCTCGGCTACACTATCCGTAACATCCATGAACTGATCGAAAACTCGCTCCTTCGTATCGCCGAATGCTTCGAAAACAGTCGTAGTCCCGATACATGGCACAAGGATTCTGCGCCGGATGACACTCAAGATAGAAGATGCGAGGCCCGCCGTGCTCAGCGGAGATCTCGCCGAGCGGATCGACGAGCGCTTGCAACTGCTGCAGAAACGTCTTGCCCCGACCCTTGCGGTGGGAAACCGGTGGCGCGCCTGGTGGCGTATAACGCCCGGGGCAGTGTCCTTGTCGCCGGGATGGGGTCCGGCGCTGCTGATGCTGAACAACATTTTCGGCACCACTTCAGTCCCGGCAATCGCGTGTTTTCTCCAGCTGCCTGAGCGCACAAAAAGGGCTGCAGCCCCGGGAAGCAACCCGGAGTGCAGCCCGCACTATGATTCTGCTATTGTCCGGCTGTCTTACTGCTTATCAGTCCCTTCTGCCAGCAGTCCCTTGTAGGGCTTATCAACCGGTGTTCCTTCCGGACCTTCCGGGCCCTCGAACTTGCGGTTCCAACCGGTGATAGACACAACCAGCAGCAGTGCCAGCAGCAGGAAGCCAAACCATACATACGGCGTAAGTTGCGTCGGCACCACTTCCTGTACAAAATCGTAGTCTGCGGTCAAGCCGTTAATGGTAGTCACCAGCAGGAGCAGCCCACCGGACCACGGCAGAACGTAGCCCAGCGAAGACGTCGGCCCGTCCAGCAGCAGCGCGCGGCGGTACGGGTGCAGACCGTAGGTCTTGCCGATATCGTTGACAAACGGCGCGGCGGCAACCTCGGCTGCGGTATTGATGGTGATCACCACGTTCAACGCCGACACCAGGCCCCAGATGGCCACTTCGGCCTTCCAGACGGCGCGCCGAATCTTGCGCTTGGACCACTCTACCGCATCATTCATGGCTCCGCTGAGCCTGATCATGTGACCGAGTGCCACAATTAACAGGATCAGGATGGCGTACTCAACGTAGCCGGCGATACCGTCGACCAGCGCACCTGAAACCGTTCCTTCTGCAAAATCCAGGTGCAGCATTGAGCTCATCGGCGCCAGTCCAAAGAGCAGATTAATCAGAATCCCGACAACTATGCCCCACGTGAGTGAGACAAGCAGGTGGTAGCCCTTAAACGCCACCACCAGTACTACCGCAAAGGGAATCAGAAGGACGAGTCCCGACGGATCCGAATGCTCCGCGATAACTGCTGCCGGGTCAAATCCGGTAGCACCTGCAGTCTCCAGCGCTCCGCCAAACAGGAAGTACAGCACGAGCGTCACCAATCCTGCACCGATCACGTACTTGAAGCGAAACTTCACCACGCCTGGTACGTCGGTGTCTTGAGTAGCTGCCGAGACAATGGTGGTATCGGAGATAGGCGCCAGCTTGTCGCCGAACGCCGCGCCGCTCAGTATGGAGCCCGCCAGTATCAGCGGATGCGCGCCGACGGCGATGCCGGCCGGATACATCAGGGTTCCAAAGGCCACCGCGGTGCCGTAACCGGTCCCGACTGCAGAGGCAAAAGCAGCCGCCAGTATAAAGGTCAGGCCGGTGAATATCGCTCCCTGGGCCCCCACAGTGGACGCAATCCAGATCAAGCCCTCTACCAGGCCACCTTCCTGCAACACGTTGGAAAACATACCGGCGAAAAACCAGGCAACGATTGCTACCGCGCCGATGGTGCGGGTAAAACCTTCAAAAACCGCCTTTGCGTAGGTGTGGCCGTCCTGCTTGCACAGAACCATCCCCACCACCAGCCCGATAACCGCACCGGTGGACAAGCCGTTGGTGGTGACAACCTCGGTTAGACTGGTGACAATCGCCCAGACGATAAAGACCAGGATCGGGATTACCGACCCAACGCCTCCCAGGTGAAAATCAAGCCGTCTGATCTCGTCCACTTGGGGCTCTGCCTGGAAATCTTTCCTTTCATCTGACATAGCTGACCTCCTCCCGTGTTGTTTGCGCGATCGTGTATTCAGCAAGCAGCCCAGTCTCTAACTGGTCGCGCAAAATGCCAAAACGGTACAACCTAATTGGCTTAATCCTAACGGCGCGGTAATCCGGGCGCAAGAATTCTCTAGGCCTGCAACCGCAAACTCTGGTCTGAGGTCAATGGATTGTGGAGTGAAGTCAATACCACTGGAGAATATCGTGAACCCGGGGATTCCCACGGAAACGGCAAATGGTTTACAAGAAGTCACCGCCCTCACGGACCAGAAGAGGATAGCTCCGCCAGCTTAGTGCGATATTGAGAAGGGGTGAGTCGTGTCTTCCTCTTGAAGACGCGTACGAAAGACTCCGGATTCTCGTACGCCAGATCATAAGCGATCTGCTTGACCGGATAGTCGCTATCTGCCAGAAGCGCCTTTGCTCTCTCAACTCTTTGATCCACGCAGAATTCCGTAAATGTTTTTCCTGTCTTCCGCTTAAAAAACGCGCTCATGTATTTGGGGGTGTAGCCCATCAGTTGTGCGATGTCCTCGATGGTTACTCTTTTGTCGATATTGCGGCGCAAATAGTAGCGGACGTACTCCATATCGCTTGAGGAGTCTCCGATGACACTTCTGGACTGGAGCAGCTGACCGATGCACTCGTTGAGCTGTTCCACGTCAAAAGGCTTTTCGAAAAGATCATCAGCGCCGCAGCGTAGTGCGCGTATGGCCATATCCTTGGAGGCAAAGGCGGTCATGATAATCACCGGTACGTCGGGGTGAAGCTCCTTCAAAGTCTTGAGCAGGTTCGTTGACTTCATGTCAGATGCACGGATTTCGAGCAGCACCAGATCAACGCAGTTGGGATTCCGCAATACATTCAGAGCCTGCTGCGGACTGCTGACGCTTGTCGTAGAATAGCCGTCGAGGGCATCGCGCAACTGCTCGCAGAAGACTGGATCCTTGTTAACTATAAGCACGGAAAAGGACATCCCCCAGCATAGCACGCTTCTTGCCGAATCATGCGCAAAAATTGCCGGGTTATTGCCCCGGAAAGGATTAACAGGAGTTTCTCATTGCACAAAACGCAGCAACTGAAGCCAGGACCCGGCCAACAACAGTAACCTGGCCTGCTCCTGCGCCGGTATCAACAGCCAGTCTGTCGGCTTTCGCGGAAAGCCCAAAGCCACTATACTTGATGACACAATCGCCAGTGTGTCCGGACCGGTTGAGGTAGAAGAGAAACTGCCGGGCTATTGCGGCACAAAGTGAAGCATGACGGAGCGACTGTTGTCCGTCACGGGAGCAGGAATCCCGAAAGGAGCTACCATAGTGAGAAAATTGAAGGTAGAAGACGCGCGACTCGCGGTGGATTCCGCATCGATTGCAAGCCAGGGCACGCGGGAGACGGCCGCATGTCGAGAAATCATAGGGCAGGACCGCGCGCTGCATGCGCTTGAGGTAGGTTTGCAGGTACCGGGGCGTGGTTTTAACATCTACGTGGCAGGCCCGCCCGGTATCGGCAAGATGACTTCTGTCCGCTCTTATCTCGAGCGCCTGGCGCGGGAACGCCCCACCCCCAACGACCTTTGCTTTGTGCACAATCACAAAGAGCCGTACGAACCAAGAGCCATCCTGCTCTCGGCAGGTAAGGGGCAGGAGTTCAGGAAGGACGTTCAGAACCTCAAGAGCTTCATTGAAAGTGACATTTCGGGCGCGTTTGAGAGCGATGAGTACCAGGAACAGCAGTCGGAAGCGCTGAAGGAGATTCACCAGCAGGGAGAGGGTGTCCAGCAGGAGATAAAACGCGCAGCCGAAGCTAAAGGGTTTATGCTGCAGCAGACGCTGATGGGAATGGCTCTGGTACCGGTGAAGGACGGTCAGCCGTTGCAAGACAAGGATCTTCAGCAGCTTCCCGAGGAAGATCGCAAAGAGATCAATCGCAAGCGCCAGGAACTGCAGCAGGAAATTCAGGAAATTCAGCGCAAATACCGTCGTCTCAACCGCGTCGCCGGTGAGAAGATTGAAGAGCTTGACCGGCAGATAGTCAGAAACCGGCTTGAAGGACCAATCGACGACGTCAAAGAGAAGTACAAAGACAATGCAAAGGTTGGAGAATATCTCGACTCGGTGATGGAGAACGTGCTGGAAAACATCGATACCCTGAAGCAGTCGGGTTCTCAGAACGAGCAGAACGTTCCGCCGCAATTGCAGCAGCAGATGGAGATGGTAAGACAACAGTTTTTCAGCAAATACAACGTCAACGTGGCAGTGGACAACAGCGGCCTCGAGGGAGCTCCGGTGGTTCAGGAGATCAACCCCAACTACAACAACCTCATCGGGCACATAGAGAAAGAGATGAAGATGGGTGCGGTCAGCACCGATTACTCACTGATCAAGGCGGGGGCGCTTCTGCGCGCCAATGGCGGTTTTCTGGTGCTTTCGATCGAAGACGTACTGCGCAGCCTCTACAGTTGGGACGGCCTCAAGCGCGCGCTGCGTATTCAGGAAGTGCGGATCGAAGAAGTGCAACAGCAGCTGGGCCTGATGTCGATCAAGACGCTGCGGCCCGAAGCCGTTCCGCTGGACGTCAAGGTAATCCTGGTAGGCCGGCCGATTTTCTACCAGCTGCTTCACACGTACGACGAGGATTTCCAGGAGCTCTTCCGCATAAAGGCCGACTTCGATATCGAGATGGATGCAAACGAGACCAATATCAGAAGTTTCGTTGGCTTTCTGGGAACTTTTGCAGAGCAACAGAAGCTTATGCCGCTCGACAAATCCGGCCTGGCAAAAGTTGTTGAACAGGCCGCACGGATGGCCGGTCACAAAGAGAAGCTCTCGACCGAGTTCGGCAGCATTTCCGACCTTCTGCGCGAGGCCAACTTCTGGGCTGCACGCAACAAGGCAACCGGGATCACCGCCGCACACGTCAAACAGGCACTCGACGAGAAGGTCTACCGCTCGAGCTTGATCAAAGAGAAGCTCAACGAGTACATCAAAAACGGCTCGATTCTGATCGACACCGCCGACGCCGAGGTGGCGCAGGTCAACGGCCTGTCGATCGTTCAGCTCGGTGACTTCAGCTTTGGGCGGCCAAATCGTATCACGGCAACGGTTACTCCCGGACGAGAGGGCGTTACGGATATTGAGCGAGAGGCCAGACTCGGCGGTCCGATTCACAACAAGGGCGTCATGATTCTCAGCGGTTTTCTCTCCCGTACCTTCGGCCGCAACCAACTATTGACAATCTCAGCCCGACTGGTGTTTGAGCAGAGCTACCAGGGGGTAGAAGGGGACAGCGCCTCCTCGGCTGAGCTGTACGCGCTGCTGTCAGCGCTGGCAGATGTCCCGTTGGCACAGGGGATTGCGGTCACCGGATCGGTCAACCAGCACGGGCAGGTGCAGGCGGTCGGCGGAATCAACCAGAAGATCGAGGGCTTCTACGATGTCTGCAACATCAAGGGCGCCGGCTCAGGGCAGGGAGTTATCATACCCGAAGCCAACGTGCAGAACCTGATGCTGCGAGAAGACGTAGTTGAAGCGATCGAAAAGGGGACATTCGCCATCTGGAGTGTTTCCGCTGTTGCCGAGGCAATCGAAATCCTCACCGGCGAGAAGGCCGGTGAAATGCAACCCGACGGAACGTTCCCTGACGGAACGCTTTTTCGCAAAGTTTCGGACCGTCTCGATAACTACCATAGCGGACTCAAGCAATGGCACAGCGATATCACAGACGTTGACCGATGAGTAGCGCCAGTTCTTTGCGGCGCACGCGCTGGCGCTATCGTTGCAGCCAGCGCTCGCGCACCTGTTCGATGCGCCTGATGCCGGAGGCAGCGCAGTCATCCAGAAAGGCGGCGATCTCGCGCGCCCGAGGCGAGAGCTCAGGCTGGCGGCCTATGCAGCTCCAGCCGTCAGAGCCACACAACGCAATCTGTTTGACTAAGCGGGAGTAACCGTTGGCAGCGGCGTTAACGGTTATTGGTATGAAGAGCTCAAAGCTGTCAAAGGCGGCAGGCGGAACTGCATTGTCGTCGGTCAGTTGCCTGCGTGCCTCCGCCGGATCATCTGCGTGCAGATTTGCAACCAGGCGCGCACCCTCGAGCCCGCGCTGCATGAAGGTTCTCAGGTCCTCGCCCCAGATGTAGCCTTCGTAGGAAGCCGGGCTTATCTCGTAGGCTACCAGGCACGCCCCCGATCCGGCCTGCCGCCAGGCAGAGCTGCCGCTCAAGGTAACGTGGACTGTTTCATCGGCGGGCAGCATGCTGAGTAACGCGCCCATGACCGCGGTCTTTCCGGCGCCTCCCGGCACCGCCCCTACCAGAAATGATGCCCCGTTCTCCAGCTGTTCTGTCAGCCAGGCTGCCTGGGCCGAGGTCAGCGTATCGGCTTCAATCAGATCAACCAGGCTGAGCATCCGCCCGCCACGCTGGTTGCTGCGTTTTACAACCTCGATCACACTGTCAGACATGCCACCCCCAGCCTGCGTGAGACTGGATCAGTGTAGCGGACTCTCCCCAATTGGGCAATCATGTGCTAATATGTCTCGATGATTGAAGTCAGTAAGCAGGATGAAAGTACCTACGACGTCACGGTTTCCGCTACCGGTACAACCCGCCACCGCGTCACGCTGTCGCCGGATTATCACAACAAACTGACCGGGGGTACCGTGGCGCCCGAGACGCTGATCCAGCGTTCCTTTGAGTTTCTGCTGGAGCGAGAATCCAACAGCGCTATCCTGGCCGAATTTGAGCTGCCAGTGATCGGCAGCTACTTTCCGGAATACGAAGCGGAAATCCGCAAGAGGCTGAAAGACAACTGAACGACGCTCCAAGCGGGACGTGACCGCGCCGCCGGCGCCGGTATTATCCGCCAACTACAGACAGCTCCGCGCGGGACGGTAACGGAGGCTATATGTCCAGCCAGGGTGAACTCCTGGGCAACGTTCTCAGTAATCTGCGCCATACCGCTGATATCCTGCAGGTGCTCTTCGACACCCTCGACCGCGTAATTCTTGTCATCGACGCCGAGACCCGTACAATCAGGCACGCTAATCAAGCTATAGAGGCTGTCTTTGGCTACACGCCGGATCAGGCGGTTGGAAGTTCCACCCGCTTTCTGCACGTGGACGAGCAGCACTACGCAGAGTTTGGCCGCCTCAGCGAGGCGGTTCTTGACCGCAACAAGACCTTCAAGACCCACTACCAGATGCGCCGCAGCAGCGGCGAGCGCTTTCCGGCGGAGATTACCGTAAGCGCCATCAGCCGTTCCGGCACCTGGCTGGACGGTGTGGTCTCCGTTGTTCGCGATCTCTCGCACCAGAGAAGGGAAGAAGAGCTGCACAGACGCAACCAGGAGCGGCTGCGAGCCGAGAATCTCGAACGGGAGAAGGAACTACGCTGTCTGGATGACCTGTCCAAGGCTATCAGCAACTTCCGTAGCGACGCAGCCGGCCTGCTGCAACAGGTCGTCAGTCGCCTTCCGGTTGCGTTTCAGCGTCCACACGCTACCTGCTGCCGCTTCTGTGGCCCTTCCGGCGAGTACCGCAGTCAACCGTTCCGCCGCACCGGCTCTGTGCTGGAGCGGACGCTCCGCGTTAATGACCGTGAGTACGGTACTCTCGAAGTCTACCTGGACACTGCAGAGCTTGCTGACCACGACGCTCCATTCCTGCCGCAGGAGCAGAAGCTGCTCGACGTAATTGGGGAGCGTCTGGAGCGCGCCATCGAGCAGCAGCAGGATAAGCAGGCGCTTCTGGAAAGTTCACGCAAGTTTTCGGCGGTCTACGAGTCCGCGCTCGACCCGATTGTGATTCTCGATGACCAGGCGCGCTATGTCGACATCAACCAGGCTACCGTCAACCTCACCGGCTACTCGCGCGAAGAACTACTGGCCATGGGGCCGCTGGACATCATGGTAGCCGACCAGGCGGAGCACTTTCAGAAGCGGTGGCGGGAGTTCCGCCGGCGCGGCTGGAGCACCGGGGAGATGGGCGTTCGCTGCAGGGAGGGCAAGATCTTTACGCTGGAGTTCCACGCGGTCGCAGATGTGCTTCCGGGGGTTCACATCTCGATCAACCGCAACATCACTGAACGGAAACAGCGCCAGGCGCAGCTTGAGACAGCCCTGCACGAGCGCGAGATCTTCCTGAAAGAGATCCACCACCGCGTCAAGAACAACCTGCAGCTGGTGAGCAGCATGCTCCATCTTCAGGCAGATGCCGTGGAGAATGAGGAAGTCAGAAAGGCATTTCTTCCCGCTCAGAACCGCGTTCGCGCCATTGCGCTTCTGTACGGCCAGTTGTTGCAGAGCGGGCAGATGGCCGACGTGCGGCTTGACAGTTATCTGCAGGCGGTGACCGATACGCTTGGCACGCTGAATCTTCAGGTGGATGTAAGACTTCAGGCCGATCCGGTCACACTCCACATCGACCGGGCTATCCCGTGCGGCCTTATTGTGAACGAGCTGGTGACAAACAGCATCGAACACGCCTTTCCCGGCGGGCGCGGCGGCACCGTCACCGTCGGACTGCGCCGCAGCTCCGTGGCGCAGCTGATCCTCTCGGTCCAGGACAACGGAGTCGGACTGCCGCAGTCCCGACCCTGGGGAGGAAAGCCCTCGCTCGGGATGGAGTTGGTCAACGCCCTGGCGGCGCAGCTTGACGGAAGCGTCGCTTTTGCCGGCGGCGCGGGCACACACGTGGAGGTCCGCTTCCCGCTGTGAGCGCCGGGCGTGCCCCCAGCCACACGCCAGCAGCGCGTGTGCACTTCAGATTGGACGGTCAGGCCCTTTGTTTGCTATTTTTTTATATTATGAGCAAAGAAGCAGAATCTGCGTCCGGCAATGCACGCCTGTGGCACACGATGGAAGTCGACACCGTTCTTGACGAGCTGGACTCCAACCGTGAGACCGGGCTAAGCGATGAGCAGGCTCGCGGTCGACTCGAAGAACACGGACCCAACAAGCTTCCCGAGCCGGAGAAACGCGGCTGGCTGGCGCGGCTCGTCGCGCAGTTCAAAAACGTGTTGATCTACCTGTTGCTTGTGGCGGCTGTGGTGGCTGCGCTGCTCAATGAATGGGCCGAAGCAGGCGTAATTCTGGCGGTAGTGCTGATCAACGTTATTGTCAGCTTTATCCAGGAAGGCAAGGCGGAGAAGGCGTTGGAGGGTATCAAGAAGATGCTCTCCCTGGAGGCCGGCGTACTGCGCGACTCAGAGAGCACTACAATAGAAGCTGAACAGCTGGTGCCTGGTGATATCGTTCTGCTCAAGGCCGGAGACAAGGTGGCCGCGGATCTCCGCCTGATATCGGCCAAGGATCTTCGGGCGGAGGAGTCTCCGCTGACCGGAGAATCGGAGGCGGTAGAGAAGCAGATCAAACCGGTTGATGAAGAAGCAGTGCTTGGGGACCGTACCAATATGGCGTTCTCGGGGACAACGATCACCTACGGTGAAGGCACCGGGGTAGTGGTCGGTACAGGTGTAGACACCGAAATCGGCTCTATCAACCAAATGATCTCCGAGGTAGGGGAGAAGACCACGCCTCTACTTTTAAAGATCGATCGATTTGGCAAGCTGCTGTCGGTGGTGATCGTTGTGGTAGCGGCAGCGTTCTTTGCCTTCGGGTTGCTGGTACGTGGATTCGGCCTGCGCGAGATGTTTATGGCCGCCATCAGCATCGTGGTTGCTTCCATTCCGGAGGGGCTACCCGCGGTGTTGACAATCACCCTGGCCTTAGGGGTGCAGCGCATGGCGCGACGCCACGCCATTATCCGACGTTTGCCGTCGGTGGAAACGCTCGGATCGGTCAGCGTCATCTGCTCGGACAAGACCGGAACGCTGACCCGCAACGAGATGACGGTGCAGACAGTGGTTACCGCCGACGGCGAGTTCAAAGTCACCGGCTCAGGCTATAGCCCGGATGGGAAGATTACGCGTGACGAAAACGAAATTACGGTCGATGACCTGCCGGTCGTCCTGCGTCAGCTGGTGGAGTGCGCCAAAGCGTGCAACGACTCGAGTATCGTGGAGAATGACTCCGGCCAGTGGGAACCGCAGGGAACCGCAACCGAAAGTGCGCTTCTGACGTTGGCCTACAAGGCCGGCAGACAGGATTTCGCACCCAAACGCATCGACGGCGTCCCGTTCCAGTCCGAGCACAAGTATATGGCAACCCTCAACGAGGTTGACGGAGACCGGATTGTATTCCTGAAGGGGGCCCCGGAGCGGATACTCGACATGTGCGACAAGCAGCTTTCCGAGCAGGGAGAGAGCGAGCTGGACCGGAACTTCTGGAAGCAGGAGATGGAGAGAATCGCTTCCGGCGGAGAGCGCGTGCTCGCCTGCGCACTGCGCCGTGAGTCACAATCAACATCGTCCATTGACCATGAGGGCCTCTCCAACTCGTTTATCATGCTCGGGCTAACCGGGATTATTGACCCGCCGCGGCAGGAAGTGTTGGAAGCAATCGAAGAGTGCAAGCGGGCCGGCATCAGAACAATCATGATTACCGGCGATCACGCCATCACCGCGGAGGGAATCGCCCGCCAGCTAGGCATAGAGTCCGATGGTGAAGCCATTAGCGGGGCCGACCTCGCTAACATGGATGATGACCAGCTGCTCCAGGCAGCTATGAATCACAACGTCTTTGCGCGCACCGACCCGGAGCACAAGCTGCGGCTGGTAGAGGCGCTGCAGCGCAATAATCTGCTCTGCGGCATGACCGGCGACGGCGTCAATGACGCTCCTGCGCTCAAGCGCGCCGATATCGGCATCGCGATGGGGATCAAGGGCACGGAGGTCAGCAAGGAAGCCTCGGAGATGGTGTTGACGGACGACAATTTTGCCTCAATTGTGCACGCCGTTGAGGAAGGCAGAACAATCTATGACAACATCAAGAAGACAATTCTCTTTTTGCTGCCGGCTAACGGCGCCGAAGCGTCGGTCATTGTTGTTGCAATACTGCTGGGACTGACGCTGCCGATCAGTCCACTGCAGATCCTGTGGGTTAACATGGTCTCCGCTGTAACGCTGGCCCTCTCCCTGACGGTTGAACCGATGGAACGCAAGGTAATGGAGAGGCCGCCACGCAAGCCTGATGATCCGATTCTCGGCCGCAGTTTCTTTCTGCGGATCCTGTTTGTATCCATTCTGGGCGGCGGATTAACCTTCGCAGCCTTCTTTCTGAGCTACTCCGGCAATGCAGACGCGTCCAACGCCGAGCTGGCACAGGCGCGCACCATCGCCGTCAACATGCTGGTAGTTGCACACACGTTCTATCTGTTTACCTGTCGCAAGCTCTATGAATCCAGCATCAGCAAGGAGATCTTCAAGCACAAGGTGCCGTTCATGTCGGTCGGGCTGCTGATTATGTTACAGCTGTTGTTTACCTACACGCCGTTTATGAATACCGTTTTCGGCACCGCGCCCATCCCGGCACGCGTATGGCTCTATCTGGTTGGCGGCGGAATCTTTGCCTTTCTGGCCGTTGAGTTGCAGAAGAAACT